>NZ_CACWVY010000015.1:0-20441 GCF_902764455.1 uncultured Methanobrevibacter sp. | reverse complement strand
TTTGGATGTTGGTTTTGATGATTTGGATGATGAGGACTGGGATGATAGTTTAGACGATTTGGATGTTGGTTTTGATGATTTGGATGATGAGGACTGGGACGATGATTATGGCGATGATGATTCTGATGATTTTGATGACTGGGATGATGATGACTGGGATGATGATGACTGGGACGATGATTATGGTGATGATGATTCTGATGATTTTGATGACTGGGATGATGATGACTGGGACGATGATTATGGTGATGATGATTCTGATGATTTTGATGACTGGGATGATGAAGGAGGATGTGGAAATTATACAAATTCTTCCATAAGACTCAACAAATTAATTTCATACTATCTTGATGGACCCTGCATTGCATATAAAACTACATCCTCACTTAAAAACAGGACATGTGCCGATTCAAATAATAATAGTGAAGATGATAATGAAGACATATGTGATGATGATTCTCAAGAAGGATTCGGTCTAGAAGATTTACAATCTTGCATGACCACCAGCCTTGGAGCTTCAGCAAGTTTTGAAGTCCCCGACACATTATCAGAAAATCAGGTATCCGTTTCAAAAAGCATTAATCAAGATCAAAATCTCTTAGATGATAAAAATGAAACTAGTGTTGGTGGTACTGATGATAAGGATTATGATACAATAGCTTTCTCATCTAATAATGATTTGGATGTTTTAGGTTTATTGGTTTCCTTATTGCTTTGTATTATCTTGTTAATATAGAATTCAAAAGGAAATGTTAAACTACGAAGTCTTTAGAAATCATGCTATTTGTATTAATATGGGAAGGTGTTGAACCTCTCCTATATTAAATCTATTGGAATTTTTATATCCATTAGGGATGAAATTTAGGATAGAGGTGGTTTTACCTTGTTCCCGCACAAGGAATAGTTTAGATTTCTTTTTATTTTTTCTTTTTTTTTGGCTTTGTAGAAATCCTATTTGATTTTTTCAAAATTTTTTAAAAAATCTATTTTTACTTATAATCTTTTGAAGTAATCTGATTATTGTGTATTCATATCTACATTTAAAATTTCAATCAATTAGAAAAAATAAGCAATATTTAATTATATATATTAAAATAGGTAATAAATATTTATATGAATCAAGAAATACCTATTTTCCAGTTAGTAGTTTGTTTCAAACCAATTAAATCTTTCAGATTTTGGTTTTGAAAAACCGGCACTCAAAAAAATTAAAGAAATTAATAAGGATATTATAACTGTTAAAATTCATCAAACATCTAATAAAGAAATACATAACAATGTAAAATCAATATTAAGTGTAATAAAAAGAATATTCAATAGAACAAAAAGAAGTAGAAGCCTGCAATTATCAAACAAAGAAACAAAACTCAAAAACACAATATACAATATCTATCGATTAATCTAAATTCAATAAAAATGAGGTTTTCTAAAAGCCATCTCTTATTAAATACGATACTTTTTTTAATACCTTTAACTAAATATTAATAGGTATTTAATATTTTTAGGTTTTTATCATGATTATTACTCATAGGCATATTGATGAAAAATTTGAATATGATGGAAGTCAAATTAATCCGTCATGGGCTTTTCAGGAGTTTGGTATTTACGGGTCATCTGTTATAACTTGGATTGGACCTGTTAATATCGTTCCGGATAATCTGAAGGATTTTGCAGATGTTGGTCTTGAAATTAAATCTAATTATATGGTTAATTTCATCTGCGAATTTTTTGACCAACAGCCCCCAAACATGAGGATTGCTTATCTAAGACAAAGGCTTTTAGTAATGATTTTTAGAGAAATTCTAACAGAATATGGTGTTCCTTCAAAAAGAGAAGGTGATGACATTTTTGTCGATGGCGGAAAACTCTCAATTTCAATAGCAAGTATTTCCTTAAGCTCTGCAAAAATTCATTTTGCACTTAATCTGGAAGATAAGGGAACTCCTGATGATGTGGATACAATTGGCCTTTATGATATAAAAATTGATGGAAAACAAGTATTTAATGAAGATAATTTATTAGAATTAATCAATGAAACAGTAAAAAGGTTCATTGATGAGTTAAAAACAATTGAAAATGATATAAGTAAAACTAAGGTGTTATGATGAAAATTTTAATTAACGGTATTCAATCAAATTTAAGATTCTCTTCTGCTCATGTTATCCCCGGACATGAATCCTGCGGATTTATTCATGGACATTCATACTTTGTGGATGTTGAAATTGATGGTGAAAGAGCGGGGGAATTTGAATTTGTAGTCGACTTTAAAGATGTTAAAAGTTATACTAAAACAATCTGTAATGAATTGGATCACAGATTGTTGATTCCTGTTTATAATAAATTAATAGAGTTCAAGGATTTTGATAAAAAATCAGATTCTATTTTTGATTTAAAAGAACAAGGTTCTGTTCGCTTTAAAATTGATGGAAAAGGATATTCAGTTCCATCTGAGGACTGTGTATTTTTACCTCTTCCGTATACTTCTGCTGAAGAGTTATCTAAATTCTTTGCTGAAACTTTGGCTAAAAAACTTTCAGAGGATTATGATAATTTGAATTCAATAGCAGTTTGTGTTAATGAAGGAATTGGTCAGGGAGCAGTATATAGGAAAGATTTATAATGAAAGCTCCTATAATTGAAATTTTTTCATCTTTTCAAGGTGAAGGACTATTAATTGGGGAAAGACAAATTTTTGTTAGATTTGCGGGCTGTAATTTAAATTGCAATTATTGTGACACCAATGATAGTAAATCTGTGAAGTCTGGAAAGTTAATGACTCCATTAGAAGTAACGGAGAAGATAAAAAAGATTTTAACTCCGGACTGTAAAAGCATTTCATTTACTGGAGGTGAGCCTAGCCTTTATCCGGAATTTATTGATGAGGTTAGCAAGAATTTTAATTTAAATATTATGCTTGAAACTAATGGAACTTTGCCGGAAAATATTGATTTGATTGATAAATTGGACATCGTTTCTTTGGATATTAAGTTACCAGAGCATTTTGATGGAGAATTTGATGAAAGTATTTTTTTAAATGAGATTAAATCACTAAATTTATTAATGGCGAAGTCCATAAGTGTATATTGTAAAGTAGTTATATTGCCTTCAACAAAAATAAAGTCATTCAAAGGGGTAGTTGAAAAATTATACCAGAATATTTCAAACAAAAGCAACATTAAAATAATTATCCAACCTTCTAGTCCATTGGAAGACTGGAAAGACATTAATTTTAGATTATTTAAATTTTCTGAAATTGTTGGGCAATATTTTGAAGTTTCCACCATTCCTCAAATCCATAAGATTTTGGATATTGAGTAACTTTGTTTTTAATATTGATTTTATTTAATTTTTGAAGCGCAATTGTAAATTGAGGTGTGAAAATGAAAGATAAAACATCCGTTAACAGAAAATCAAATACAGGTGCAGTTGAACGTGAGACAAAAGTTCATGATAAAGAAGGAGACATCATGGCTATTGCAACCAGAGATGTTGTTTCAATCCCTCCTTCAAAAAGTATCAAAGACACTGCTAAAGTAATGATGGAACATGAATTCAGGAGGTTACCAGTCACTGATCCAGGTTCTGGAAAATTGTTAGGTATTGTTACAGTAATGGATATATTAGATTTCTTTGGTGGAGGAAAAAAATTCAACATTATTGAGAAAAAATACGATGATAACTTCTTAGCTGCAATTAATGAACCTGTTAAAGAGATTATGACTCGTGACTTGATTACATTATCAAACAAATCTTCAATTGCTGATACAATTGATGTCATGTTAGCAGACCAGTTAGGTGCTCTGCCTCTTGTTGATGCAGATGGAAAACTTGCAGGTATTGTAACTGAAAGAGATATTGCTTTATCTTTAGCAGGAATGGCTGGAAAAGACACTGTACAAGATTATATGAGTCCTAAAGTTTTCACTACTACTCCTGGAACACCTTTGGAAGGTGCATGTAAAATTATGGTTAGGAACAGTTTAAGAAGAATTCCTATCGTTGGTGGTGAAGCAGATATTTCCAAAGCTGCTAAAAAATTATTAGGTATTATAACTTCTACTGATGTTATAAGATTCTTGAATGCAAAAGAATTATTCGATAATTTAAATTCCAATTTAGCAACTGATGTGTTAAAAACTGTTGTTTCAGATATTATGGTCGACGACCCAATTACCGTTGAACCAACTATGACAATTGGCGAGTTATGCGAACTCTTCTCTGAAAAAAATATTGGTGGAGTGCCTGTTGTTAAAGATGATAAAGTAATGGGTATTATTACTGAAAGAGACGTTTTAAACGCAGTTAAAAGATATTAAATAACTTTTTAAGGAGATGATAATATGCAAATTAAGAATTTGATGTCTGAAGATTTAATTACTGTGGACAAAGATCAAAATCTTTCTGATGCTTTAAAATTGTTACGTAAACACAACGTTTCCCGTTTACCTGTAACTAATAACAAAGAATTAGTTGGTATTATTTCAGAAAGGGACATAGCTAATAAGCTTGGTTCTTCAAAATATGAAAGCATGCCTGCATCAAGACTTCATATTTCATCTGTAATGGTTAAAGATGTATTTACAGTTCCAAAAGAAATGCAATTGGAAGATGTTGCAAAATTAATGTTAGATAATGGAATCGGATCAGTTCCGGTCATGGATGATGAAAAAATGGTAGGAATTGTTTCTAAAGCTGATTTCGTTACTCTTGCAACTGGTATTGCATTTGATAAAATAACTGTAAAAGAAATAATGTCTAAAGAGTTAGTTACAGTTTCTTCAACAGAAAGAATTGTTCATGCAAGAAGACAAATGATTGAATCTAATGTTGGAAGACTGCCTGTTGTTGATGATGAAGAACTTGTCGGAATGATTACTTCTAAAGATTTGATGAGAGCTTTCATTGACTTTAGAAAAAAAGTTCCTGAAAAATATCAAAAATCTCAAATCAAAGAACTCTTGGTTGAAGACATTATGTCTACAAATCCAACTTCTGTAACTAAAGATATGTCCATTACTGAAATATCTCAAATCATAATGGAAACCGGATTTAACGGTTTGCCTGTTGTTGAAGATGGTAAAGTAGTGGGTATTATTACACAAACAGATATTTTAAAACTAATTGAAAAATTAGAATCTTAAATTAAGTATAGTTTTTACTATACTGCTTTTTTTTATTTTTTTTTAGGGGGTTTAAAAATTACATTAATTTCATTTTTAGGTCCTAAAGGAACATTTACTCACGAAGCAGCTAGTATGGTGAGTGATGAACTGATACCATATTGCACTATTCCTGCAGTTTTGGAAAGTGTTGCCAATGGAGAATGTTCATATGGTGTTGTTCCTATAGAAAATTCTATCGAAGGACCGGTTGGTATTACATTAGATTCGCTAGCCCATAAATTTGATTTAAAAATTTTTAAAGAGATAATTATTCCGATTAATCAAAATCTGATTGTCAATCCCGGCTGTACGATGGAGGATATTGAGGATGTGTACTCTCATGCTCAGGCCTTGGCACAATGTCAGGAATTTGTAAGCAGAAATAAGATTCAGCCACATTATGCAGTAAGTACTGCAAGGGCTGCAAAAGATATTATCGGATGCAATTCTAAAGCGGCTATAGGTAATGCAAAGATTGTTGAACTGTACGGTTTGGAAATATTAAAATCCAATATTCAGGATATGGACAATAATGAAACAAGATTTGTTGTTGTTTCAAAAAAGCAGCATGAAAAAACCGGAAAGGATAAAACTTCTATTATATTTTCAATTTATGAAGATAAGCCGGGTGGGTTGTATAAAATTTTGGGAATTTTCCAGAAAAATAACATTAACCTGACAAAAATTGAGTCCAGACCTTCTAAAAAAGGTTTAGGGAAATATTTATTCTTTGTTGACTTTAACGGCCATATTGAAGATGATTTGGTCAAGGAAATCCTGGATGAAATTGAAGAAAATACTTATTATTTAAAGATTTTAGGTTCTTTTCCTGAATTTTAAGTAAACTTTAAATTAATGTTTTGATATAATTAATCATGTACAATTCAGGGAGGGTAGGCATGACAGATGAAAGAGAAAAACTTCTAAATATTATGAGTAATTTAGAATCTGATTATAACTCTGGTAAAATATCTGCAGAAAAGTACAGCTATTTTAGATCTAAATATGAAGATAAACTAAATTCCATAGATGCTAAAGCAGCTACCAGAAGGATTAGATCTATGCAAGGTAAGCCTTCCAAAGAAACTCATAAGAAAAGAAAGAGAAAACCTACCAAAAACAAGAAAAAGGAAGAACAAGATTTAGTTCAAAAATATATAATTAATCCTAAAAAGTCCGATGCAAAGTATAATAAAAATAAAAAATCTGCAATGGATAGTGGAACTTTCAAATTGCTGCTGTTGTTGATTTTAGTAATTGGTTTTACTGCAGGTACTGCGTACGGAATATTTAATTTTGACTTTGGAACTATATCTGATACTGATACTGTAGCTGTTGTTGATGATACTGCATTCCCTGAATTTAAAAATGATGTAAAACAGGCAAATGCTACAGCAAAGTATACTGTTGATAATTATACTTCAAATTATACGTATAGTTATGGTGATGATATAGAGACTACTACGGACAGTTCGAATAGTTATGATAATTCATATAGTAGCTCCAGTCAAAGTTCTCAACAGTCAAGTCAATCTTCGCAGTCCGGAAGTTCTTCGAGTTCTTCTAGTTCGAGATCTTCGAGTTCTTCAGGTTCGGGTAGGGGATAATTTTCCATTAAGGTGATATTATGAAAGGTAATATGTTTAAAGGAACTATAATTGTTTTAATAATTTCATTGCTCTTAATTTCTGTTAGTGCTGTTGCAAGTGCGGATAATAATACTGATGTAAGTTTATTGACTTTGTCCAAGGGAGGTATCACTATACAATATCCTTCCGATTGGGGAAATTCTCGTGCACTGTCAAATTACTCTATAATGGCTATCTCCAAAGTTGATTCAATTGATGCATTTGGTATTGGTCAGGTAAATGTTAATGTTGAAAAGAAACCTCTCGAAGGTGATTTTTCCACATTTGTAAATGAATCTTATGATAAAATGCAAAAGGACAGTTCATTTCAGCTAGTTTCATCAGGAAGCGTTGCTCTTGATAATGTACAGGCAGAAGAATATATTTATACTTCCACTCAAAATGATGTCCAAAAAGAGCATAAGGCTGTTTGGTTTGAAAAAGATGGCCAGGCTTATGTTATAATGTACAGTGCGCCATTGAATCAGTTTGAGAAAAATTTGTATGTTTTTGATTATATTTTATCAAACATTAAAATTTCATAATTCTTTTTTTTAAGGTGTTTTATATGATTATTTTATGTGTTACTGGCAGTATTGCTGCAACAGAGTCAATTAAACTAGCTCGTGAGCTAAGAAGAAATGATTTTGAAGTTAAATGTTTTATGAGTGAGTCAGCTTGTGATATTATAAATCCTAATGCAATGGAATTTGCAACAGGCAGTGAGGTAATAACTGAATTGACAGGCAAAATTGAGCATGTCAAATATTCTCAGGAAGATTTAATTTTAGTTGCACCGGCTACTGCTAATACTATTTCTAAATTTGCACATAAAATTGCTGATAATCCTATTTCAACTCTTTTAATCACTGCTTATGGTCATAATACTCCTATAATATTTGTTCCTTCAATGCATGATTCAATGTACAGGGCCATTAAGGAAAATATTGAAAAGATTAAAGAGGAGGGTTCTGCAACATTCATCAAACCTAGGATGGATGAAGGAAAAGCTAAATTCCCGTCAAAAGAGGATATAGTTTTAGAATCTTTAAGAACAATTAATTTGCACAAAAAGGATTGATATTATTAAAGGTAAAAGAGTTTTAATAAGTTTGGGCGGAACTTATGAACCTATTGATTCTGTAAGGGGGATTACCAATAAATCTTCTGGAAAAATGGGTTTGGAACTTGCAAAAGAAGCTTATATTAGAGGTGCTGATTTAAAATTGGTAGTTGCTAATGTTAGTGTTGAAATTCCTTCCGTTTTTGATGATGTAATTTATGTGGAAACCAGCAGTGAGATGAATGATGTTATTTTAGGTCTGGTTCCGGATTTTGATATATTTATTTCTACCGCAGCGGTATCTGATTTTGAATTTAGACAAAAATCTGATAAAAAACTGGATTCCAGCAGTTCCTTATTTTTGGATCTCAAACCAACAACTAAAATTATTCGCCAGATTAAAAAGGTCAATCCCAATATTTTCTTAGTTGGCTTCAAAGCGGAATTTAATATCTCCCGTGAGGAAATAATTCTATGTGCCAGAAAACAAATTGAAAATGCAGGAACTGATTTGGTCATTGCCAATGATATCTCAAGAGAGGAATGCCATTTCGGATCTGACAATAATGAGGTTTTAATTGTCGATGATAATGTGCTGTCTGTTCCGTTGGCATCTAAAAAACAAATTGCAAAAACAATTTGTGATGAAATTTCTAAAAAAATATAGCTTAATCTATATGCACGTTTAACTATCAATTAATTTAATAAATTTGATGTTTTATTTTAATGTATTGTTAATTTATTTTAATGGGAAAGTTTGTATTTTATAATTTAATTAATCATAAAATTAATTTAAGGTAGGGTTAATTTTCTTCTGAAATGTGTCTGCAGGGAATCATAGTGTAATTTTGGAATTTGGCTATATGAGTTTTAATTCTTTTCTATCATTTGTTTTAAATTTTATTTTTTGATTATGATTTCATGTCTAGTTCAATATTGTTTTCAATAAGTATTTTTTAATCAAATTATTTTTTAGTTTCAAAGGTATTCCATTATGCAAAATTAAGCATTGGTGAGTAATACTTTTTAGAATAAAATAAGCAAATTAATCTTTAAAAATTTTTCTTAAAAAAATAGTTATTTCAATAAAATAAGTTCATGCCTTTAGGCTTGAGTTAAATGGAGTGATTAATAGAGTGAATCCGCCTAAAGGACGATTAAATGAACTTTTATTTTATTTGCATTAGCATATTTTATATTTTATTTCATAGTATAAAAAGCTATCTAAGTAATACTTTTTGGCACTTTTTGTAGTAAGTTTTTAATTTTCTTAGAAGTATTTTTTAGGACATTATCTCTCAAAAATTGGGTGATTTTTTTTAAAAATTTTTCTTGTATTGAGATTGCATTATTGCCTTTTTTGTACTGGCCTTGTTTTGGGATTTGGTTAATTTAAAAAAATTTATAGGGTTTTTTCTTTTAATATTTTGTGGATTTCTATTTAGGAGGTTATATGTTTATGGTTGGGTTATTTTTTGTTGTAAAATTATTAGTAGTTTATACAATTTGATGAAATTTTTAAATATCTTTAATTGGGAGTATTTTAATTGAATAATATTTATTGAAGTATTAAGAGGATACGTTTTTGGCTATTGCTTGAGTTTATCAATTTTTGATGATGTCGTTAAAAATTAAATTGATGTAAACTTTTTGATTATTATTTAAAATTGAAAATTATATTAATTTTTCTTTAAGTTTGATTCAAATATTCGATTTTCGAAATAAGATTATTTCCTTATTTTATGGGAATTTTTTTACAATTTTATTAACTTATATTGCAATACTGTTTTGAGTCTGTAAAATTGTGTTTATTTCAAACAAAAAATACTTATGCTTCAGATAATTCTATTTTGATAAGAATTACTATTAATATATACTTTACTCAAATTGTTATGAAATCTGTGAGATAGTTGTAGATTCAACATTGTTTTTCTTATTTTGCGGAAAAGCAAGAAGAATTTGTTCTTTTAGTTGGTTAAGGATTATTTCTTTTAAAGGTTTATTTTCACATTTGAAATTAGTTAATCCGCCATCATCTGCAGAATTTTTAAAATGTGAAAGTTGTTTTATTTTTAACTTCTTGTCCCATTCTCCATAGTAGGTATTCACTTGAACATAAATTTTTTCATCATCTTTTCTTTTTAAATTTTTCTCATCTTCAATAACTGATTTTTTTATAATTCTCGCTTTAATTTTTTCTAATTTTTCATTATCATTGGTGTAGATGCTTTTTTGAGCTTTATTGAGGTATTTAATATAATTATTTTGTCTAAAGAAGAAAAGATTATGTTTAGTTGGAGGGCATGTTCTGATTTCGTTTTCATTTATTCTTTGGGATAATGGGTGAAATAATGAATGTTCTATTTCGATTTCAGTAATGGATTTATTGTCAATAAGTTTTTTAATAGATGGGTATCTATATCTGGTTTCTTCGTCAATGTCATTTTCAAAATTAGGGATCCATCCTATCCTTTGGCCGATAAAACAAAGGAAAAAAGGACGGGATTTGTCTATATGTTTAAGGGATGTAGCTACTGCACCATTATTTTCAATTTCTTCAGTATTTTCACATCTTAAATCAATGTATGCTGTTTGTATTTTATGCCTTTTAGCCCAACTATTGAGTTCAGGGAATATTTCCTTAATAAAGTAATCCCTTTCTGCATGCATGTCATTAAAAGTGCTGCTGAGGAATATTGTCGCTTTTTGCCATTTCACGAATCCACATCCATCTATTTGAGAGGTCATGCTTTAACAATTTTTAGCCCTACTCTTTCACTGGAGCATAGTCTTGGAAGATTTTTATATGTGTTTATGTTGAATTGACGGGTTTCTTCATCTAATGCTTCCCATTCGCGGAGTTTTGGATTAGTCTTATTTTCATTTGATTTTTCATCAGCATATGTCCATCCTAATTCAGATTTGTATTCACACCATTGTTCATGTTCATTTTTAGCTAAAAATTCCAATTCTTCAGGACTAAATTCTGTAACGGCTTCTGCTGCATAGTCGATTGGAACAATTTCATATCCTTTTTTATTAAGGGCTTTTATCATTTGGCCAGTTTGAGTGTAGTTAAAGTATTTATCATCAATATCTAAATCATCAAAAGGATTATTGTCATTATATACTTCGTTGTAATATTCATGCAGTTCTGCTGTTATCAAACGAGTGTTATTTATAATAATCTTCAAACCGATTGGCTCTAAAATATATGGTAGATTTCTATAGGTGTCTATATTAAATTGACGGGTATCGTCATCTAGTTTTTCCCATGAAACCAAGTGAGGGTTAATTAGATTCACTTCATCTTTTTTAACTCCTGGACTCCATCCAGCAGTTATTTTTTCACAATACCAATCTTTATGCTCATACATTCCTAAATCTTTAAGTTCGCTATCTGATGGAGTATATTCTTCATGTTTATCATTTTTTAATGCAAGTTTACATCCTATTATTTTTAAATTTTTGGAAATGGATTTGGCTTGCCTTATATTGGAATATTTTTCTTGTGGTTCCAATTCATCAAATGGTTTAGGGTTAGGTTCTCCATAATATTTTGCATATGCCTCATAGAGATATCTTGGCAAGTTGCTGGTAAGTTTAAGCAAAGGATCTGCACTATCGACTTCAGTATAAATGAGTTCTTTCATGATATTGTCTTTTTCTATGTTGGTTTTAAGGAATATTCCATCTTTGAAAATGGATTCTATATCCAAAACCTTATCAAATAACTCTTTTTTACTAGTTAAAAATTTATTTCCCATAGTTCCTGTTTTGATAATATATTTGATGTATAATGAATCGGGAGTAATGTCTGTAATTACATCATCAACATGGTTTTTTAATCTGTCTTGCAGTCCCCAAGGTCTACGGTTCCATTCTTGAAGTTCATCACATAGTATTAATAAAAATGAAATTGGACTTTTTGCAGGCGACAATCTGCCTAAATTGAAGGGTTCAGCTTGAAGGGTATTTCGATAATAATTGTGGAGCAATATTGCAGTTGCACTGTCTACAATTGGATAAAAGAAGAAACTGTATTTTTTCTCATAATTTTGAATTAAATATCCATATGAATTTAATACTAATATTGAACTGAAAAATCCATGATCTATAAACCCTTGTTCGCCCATTGTATTGACAAAATTATCCAGATTTCGAGTTATGCTTTTCAGTTCAAGTTCATCTTTAAAATCTTCATATATTTTACATGCCATAATGTCTGTAGGTTTGAACATATTTAGGAATTTGGCATGAGTATAACTTTCTCTAAATTTGTCTGCAAAATCGGATTTTTGTTTAACGATAGAATTGAATTCGTTAAAATCTTTAAAATCGATGCCGGGATTTACATTATATGAATCATCAATTGATTTTACACTATTATTAATAAAATTTTTCATTTGTTTTCCAATAATTTCAACAGGATAACCGATGTCATGGAAAAGGGAAGCTATTCCCCAGCGATAAAGGAATTCCTCATTGGTAACTTCATTATTTTCAAATCTGTAATATTTTTCATAAGGGCTATTTCTAACATAGTCTTTGAAATATTTTTGATATTTTTCGTTTTGTGAGTAAATGGACAATCCTAATAAGAATACATTAACTGAATGAATGAAATGGTCTCTTTGTTTATCAATTAAGTCTCCTGTATTTTCTTCGTATTTTTTCATAAGACTTACTAATTCTAAAAGGGTATTTGGTTCATTTGGAGTGATTATTGTATGTTCTGATTTGTCTTCATTGATAATCTGGTAAATCATGAAAAAGGTTTCATATATTTCATATGCTGATTTTGTTGTTTGTTGTTCTAGGAATGTATCGATGTATGTTTTTAGAGTATTTTTATAATCACAATTGTTTTTTATATCATCATATAACTCGATATTGTCAAAAAAGTCATTAAGATATTTTTTTAAATTATTGTCCGTTTTAGTCATAGCAAATCACATCACGAAAGTAAATATAGTTATGATAATCTCTTTTTTTATAGTTAAATAAATTTTTTTATTCTCTCAATCTCCCTAAAAAAATTTCACAGAATTCCTTAATTTCTTGAGGAGTTTCGGGAATGGCCAGTATTTCGGTTACTTTGCTTTTGTAAAATTCCAATCCATGGTAACTGTCTAATTTATCATAGTTAAAATCAATTTCAATGTTTCTTTTTATTTGAAATTTGCTTATAAAAGATAATATTTCTGTAGGGGTGTTTACATTTTCTAAAATGTAGTTTTTAACTACCCATTTATTTTCTAGGTTTTCCCAAATGATTAGCATTTCCTGTAGGAATGTTTGATTTAAAAAGAATTCTTTTTTGCTGGATTGATTAATTTTTGCAATGCTTTGCTTTTTAAGTTCTTCAAGATGAGTTTCTGTAAATATTTTGTTATTTATCTTTGTGTGGGAATAAATGAATTGTGAGTGGGTAAATACATTGTTTTCGTATTTTGCACTTTCTTTTAAAATTTCAAAACATTCATTTTCATCGTTTATTCTTCTAAGTAATTTTTTTAGTATAATGGGGAGAAATCTCATTGTATCGGGGTAGAGATTTAGGGCATCTCCGCATTTCAGAAATGCTTTTGCAAAAAATTTACAATTTTTTTGGGGAATTTCAGGAATAACTTTTAAAAAGTTATAGATTAGGGAATGATTATAGTCCAAATTGGGGTTCTGATTTAAAATATCATAAATTTCAGTTTCATTATCCATTTTAATTAATCTATTTAAAACCAATTGACTAACCTGATTATTTTCAAGAGATAATAAAAAATAATTGTCAAAATGATTGTCACTACATACTCTGGTTTTCAAATCCCAATTTTCATAATCTATATCTGTAGGGTCATTTAAAACTGGGAACAGAAATTCTAATAGTGCATTTAAATCTTCAAAGTCCTCGTTGTTTTTAAATTCTTCGATTACTTTTAATCTTTCAGTTTGAATATCTGCATTGTTTTTTCCAAACACTGTCTTATTCACGGTTAATAAATCTTTATGTTTTTTTATCTTTAAAAATAAGTCATAATCAAAGAGTTGTATTGCCAACATTAATATAAAATCATTTATATTCAATTCTTTAACAAAAATGCTCCAATAAAAGTTCAATAAATTTGTAAATCTTTTTAAATCTCTAATATCTTTAATAAAAAGATTTAAAAAATTAGATACATCGAGTAATCTATTGTACTGATTAATAAACTCCTCTTTGAAGTAATCAGAATAAATTGGTTCTAGATTTTTTTGAATCAGCTCATTCATCTTTGATTCAGTGACAGGGGGAATTATAATGGGAATCTGGATTATTTTATTGATAAATTCATCTCCCTGTTCTGAATGAAGTCTATCCAATGATTTGGTAACGATATTTTTATCAAAACTAAGTAAATAAATAAAATTTTTGAAATTTGCTAGGGATTTAACTAATGTGAATATCTGATTAATTTCTGAATCCACTAATCGTTCGATATCATCAATAACAACTATGACCTTAAAATTCAATTTTTCAAAATATTTGTCACATTCTTTTTTATAAAATCCTAAAGAATCGTCGGTTATGATACTTTTAGCATTTGGAGTAGTATTTTCAAAAGCTTCATCCAAATTCAATCTTATGTAATTGGAATAATCTTCCAGGGCTTCAATTTCTGTTTTTTTAAATAATATTGTTTGGGGATTAAGTGTTCTTTGAACAATTGATTCATTTTCTTTTTCCTTATTTTTCAAAGCATTGATTATTTGCTTAAAGAATTGGAGAAACAGATTTTTCTGATTTGAAAAAAACCATGGATTAAAATGGATAATAATATAATCCTCATTTGTGTGGTTTTTAATGTAATTTAAAGTTAAGTTAATTAAAGATGTTTTTCCAGATCCCCAACTTCCAATCATACCAATAGTCAACGGGTAAGGTTCGGAGTAATCAATAATGCTTTCTGCCAGTCTTTCAGCAAACTTCCCTCTATTTAATACGTCCCCATTTTCATTTTTTATAGCAACATCAATATCATACATCTAATCCCTACTTTAAATTTCAATCGTATTCTTCAATTTCACGTTTTAATTCATTAATTAACTTACTCAAATCCTTATATAATCTTGAGAATTCTTTTTTAGTTTGTTTTTTTGTTTCAGGCCCAGAGATATTATTAATATATTCTAGAAAATTTTTTTTGCTTATTTTAAAGTGAGTATAATCTTCATTTAAATTTTCAATACTTTCATCATCGGTAATTAATTCTGGGGCAATGAATGTGAAATAATCATTTTCATGTGCAACAGCAATATCAGATAATTGGATTATTATCGCATTCAATATGTGTTTACTGTTTTTTTCAGGGATGCTTCCATTTTTATTAATATTTTTAGCTTTAGACCATATTTTCATAAATTTTTTGTAAAAATGAGGTGTTAATAGTCTAAATACCTGTTGATGTTCTTTCCAATATTTTAAAATTTGTAAAACCAATAAAAATATGTCTTCTTCGTTATTTTTATCGTATACCTCATATTCATTGAATATGTATTCTAAATCAATTAATAAATTTGCAGAGTTAGTTGGTATTGAAGTTAATTTCGTTGATTTATAATTTTTTATATTAAAATATCCAGTAACCAAAACAGTAAGTATCCCAACAGTAATTGCTGTAAAAACTCCTCCATCTTCAAATTTTAAATTAAAAAATGTGTTAAACATTGTTTGGTTGTTGATTGTTATAATTTCTATTGGGCAAAAAGCAAAAAAGACAACAATAATGGCAATTGTTCCAACAATAATGTATACTTCACTACTTTTCAAATACATAATTTATATTATATTTTTTATTTTATGTATATTTTTATAAATAATGTTATTAGCCTAAAGCTTGATATATTTTGATAAGTATCTAAGTAATACTTTTTGGCGGATTTTGTAGTAATTTTTTATATTTCTCAGACTAATTTTTTAGTTGATTATCGCTCAAAAAGTGGGTGATTTTTTTAAAAATTTTTCTTGCATTGACAATGCATTATTGTCTTTTTTTTGTGGGTTTGTTAATAATCGGGATTATTGTTTTTTTTAAGATGTATTGTGTTGAATTTTGAAGGTAAAAATAGTAATTTTTCTAAAATTTGAAAAATTGTTGTTTGCTGCACTAGAAAAAAAGAAGAGTGGTAGATGAGTGTTGCATCTACCTGATTTTAATTTTAATGTTTTTGGTTGCTTTTTTGTAGTAACTGTTTCCTTTATATTTGATAACTGCTTTGTAAGTTCCTTTTTTAGTTAATTTGGTAATTTTAAAGGTTGCTTTACCTTTGCTGTTGGTTCTTGTGTTGTATGTTTTACCTTTAACTTTTAAGGTGACTTTTGCTTTTTTCATTGCTTTGTTTTTGCTGTTTTTTAGGGTTATTGTGTATTTTTTGGTTTTTGTAGTTCTTTTGAATGTTTTTGCTTTAGCAGTTATTTTTGTTTTTTCCTTGTTTATGGTAATTTTGACGGTTTTGTTTATTGGGTTGTAATTATTGTTTCCAATTTTAATTACCATGTTCTTTTTACCTGCTTTTGCAGTTTTTAGGATTTTTGCAGTTAATTTTATTGATGCAGTTCCATTTATGATGGTGGATGTTCCAATGTTTTTGCCGTTTAAGGTAAATGTTACATTAGTGCCGTCAGTTACATTTGTGAAACTCACTTTGTATGTTCCACCGTAGTTGATGATATATGCTGCATTTTTTGCATTAATTGTAATGTCTTTTTTATTTACGGTGAAATTAACTGGAATTTCCGCTCTTTGCAGGTCATTGTCAATGTATGTAACATTGGCATTGTAAGTTCCAGCATTTAATTGAGGAATAATGAGTGTTGCGATTCCATCTTTTACATCAACACTATATTCAACACCATTAACATTAACAACCACTTTACCGTTGTTCAATGGGGCTATGGCACTGCTGTTTACCTGAACTTTAATGTTGATGTCATCACCGTACACAACACCTTCGGCTTCAAGGATTGCAATAGTTATTGTATCGTTTACCAATGGAATATCACTTGAAACATTATTTAAAGTTATTTTGGCACCTGAGTTAACATCAATACAGTCTTCACCATTGCCGATGAATTCAGAATTGCTAATGGACATGTCGCTTTTGGTTTCAATTGCCCCACCGACAGTTGCATTGTTGTCTGTGAATTTTGTGTTTGTAAGTGTTGCATCTCCTTCATTGTAGATTGCTCCACCATATTCTGCGGTATTGTTTGTGAAGTTGCTGTTTTCTATTGTTGTTTCACCTTCATCACTTCTGATTGCTCCTCCATATGTGGCGGTGTTTTGTGTGAAATTGGAATCTGCAATTTCTATTTTACCACAATCGTTGTAGATTGCTCCTCCGGATATTGTTGCAGTATTGTTTTTGAATTGTGTGTTTTTCATACTTATTTCGCTTGCATTATTATCGATTGCTCCGCCATATTCTGCATAATTGTTTTCCATATTGGAATTTTCTATTTCTAAGTAATATCTGTTTTCGATTGCTCCTCCATATTTGGCGGTGTTCTGTGTGAAGTTGGAGTTTTCTATGTATATTTCGGAATTTTCATTATTGATTGCTCCACCGTATTTTTCTGCAGTATTATTTGCAAATTGGGTATTTTCTATATTTATTTCGTATTCATAGCTGTCTATTGCTCCACCGTATTTTGCAGTATTATTTGCAAATTTGGTGTCTGAAATTTCAATATATCTGATATTGTAGATTGCTCCTCCGTTATTTTTTGCATTATTTCCGGTGAATGTATTGTTTGTTATATATGTTTCACTTTCATCATCATTGTAGATTGCTCCACCGTATTTTGCAGTGTTGTCTGCAAATTCGGAGTCTGTTACAGTTAAACTGCTGCAGTTGTTATAGATTGCTCCGCCATCGTATGCATTATTGTATTTGAAGGCGGAATTTGATATGCTTGTTTTAGTTTCCTCATTGTAGATTGCTCCTCCTGTTTCTGCTTTATTATTTATGAACTGTGAGTCTGCTACTGACAATTGGGAGTTACTATAGATTGCCCCACCATAATCTGCAGTATTTAGTCTGAAAATGCTTGTGGTTACAGTTCCATTTTGATTGAAGTAAATTGCTCCACCATATTCTCCCTCGTTTGCGTAGAAGTCACAATCTTCAATGATGGCACTGTTATTGGTGCAAACTGCTCCACCATTTTCGGCATTATTATTGTAGAACCTGCTTTTGCTTACATACATTTCTTCTAGGCCTAATATTGCTCCTCCGTAGTCTGCAGCATTTTCCATGAATTCAGAGTTTTCCACATTTAAGACGGAATTACAGTAGATTGCCCCACCATAGTCTGCATCGTTTTGGTTGAATTCGCAGTCTTCAACAGTCACGTTATTATTTGAATGGATTGCTCCTCCACTCACAGCATCATTCTTATTAAATCTGCTGTTGGTTATGTGGGTATTGTTTCTACTTAAAAGGGCTCCACCATTGGTTGCACTATTTTCGAGGAATTTGCTGTCTTTCACAATCAGATTATTATTTGAATAAATTGCTCCACCGTAGTCTGCAATGTTTTCTTCGAACTCACAGCCTTCAACAGTTACTTCATTACTTGAATCGATTGCACCTCCGATTTCAGCTTCGTTTCCGTCGAATTTAGAGTTGGTCACGAGGATGGTGTCTTTAACAGATATTGCACCACCAAATTGGGTTGCAGTATTGTCTGTGAAATTGGTATTGTCTATTTGTATAACGGTACGTATGTTTAGAGCTCCACCTGCATAGCTTGCAGAATTCTCAATGAATCTGGAATTGATTATCTGGACCATATCTGAGGCTATTGCTCCTCCGTTTTTAGCACAATTATTTTCAAATGAAGAATTGTCGATAACTACAATTCCTTCATCGTCATATATTGCACCGCCATATATTGCTTCGTTTTCGTTGAATTGTGAGTCTCGAATCAGTCCAAGGTCGAGAGCAAATATTGCGCCACCATATGGGGCATTGTTTTCACTGAATTCAGAGTTTTCAACTTTTACATACTCATGGGCATAAACCGCTCCACCACAAGCTGCGCTGTTGTATTTGAATGTTGAGTTTACAATATCTATAAATTTGCAACATACTGATCCGCCATATTCTGCAGTGTTGTTCAGGAATGTGCAATTGTCTATCAAAATATAATCGCTATTGTCATAGATTGCTCCACCGTAGTCTGCATAACCATTAACAAATTTGATGTTTTTTAAGGTAACGCTGGTTGCTGTAATGTTGAATATTCTTGCAAGTCCAGCTCCGTCGATGGTATGTCCTTGTCCGTCAATTGTGAAATTGTCTTTGGCGATGACAATTCCATTTATAAATTCCGCATCGATATCCGAATATGCATAATCGTTTGTTAATTCAAGATAATTTTCGTGGTTTTCGATTTGATGTGAAAGCATCATAAATGACTCATTGTTAAGCACTGTGAATGCTTTGATGCATGCTACCTGTAAGGTGTTTTTTCCTTCGTCATTCCAGTTATAATCATAGAGGTCAGTCCAGTTTGCACCGTCAAAGCTTATAAATGAGGTGTTTTCGCTGTAAAATTTATTGACATATATTGCCCCTTCACAGATAGGGATGCTGGCATTCTTGTGATTGATTTGGAATTCTATTTCAAAAACATCACCAATTTCCAATGGGAGGACCTTTCCGAGTTCAATTGTCCAGTATCCTGATTTTGAAAATCCTGTTTTACTAAATTTTAAAGCATTGTTGACATAAACAGATAAATTCCAAAAGCTATCTTCCTTGAAATATGTGGATACTCCTGCTAAAAGTTCATTGTTGGTTGCATTGAATCTGTTTTTATACAATATTGTATCATTTGGGGTATTGATGAAATCAGTTTGTGCCTGATCGTACTGATAATTTTTCTCGTATTTTATTGTACTGTTGAATATGATTACGGATGTGCCTAAAAAGTCTGATTTTGAAGGGCAGGAGGTATCATAATATGAAACATAGAAATACCCGTCTTCTCCCCATTCAGAGCCCCAACTGTTTTTACAAATCCATGCTCCCAGTCCTGGAGCATTAGGTATTTCCATTGTGTCATTCCAACCTACAATAACAATTTCATGATTGGAATAAATGGATTCATTGTAATACTGCTTAACAGAATTTGTTGAATAGATTGAGGATACTACTCCTCCATATTTCATTATCGCTTTTTTGATTTCATCATTATCTGTGAAGTTATCTCTTTTAATGTTTAAAATATTCTGGACGTGCAATACACTATCAAACAAATTTGAATATCGACTAATCTCTATATACGGATCATCCTCTTCCAAAACGGGACCTAACCAGCTTACAAGGTAACCTATGTGTGTATATGGAAATCCTCCATAATTTGGTTCATAAATCCAGCCGAATGGTGATGTGTTACTTGCAATGTTTTTCATGTTGTTTTCTGAAAGGTCCAGTAGTAAATTATGTGCTTTTAAAACATTTGACTCCAATCCTCCAATTGCTGCAAAAGCCCAGCAGTTACCCTCATCCATCTGGTCCTTAACGGAAGTGGTCTGATTTAAGTCA
>NZ_CACWVY010000014.1 GCF_902764455.1 uncultured Methanobrevibacter sp. | reverse complement strand
AAATAAACAATAAAAACAACTGAAAAATAAAATTATTGCAAAAAAATTTTAAAAATAAAAAATTCTATAAAAAATTAAAAAATTTCATGTCCCATCCTGACTGTTTAACATATAAAAAATATCCGTCATGATAAATCATTAACAGTTATACTCATAAATCTTATACTTGCACAAAAAAGTACAATCACTATTACTTATCAAATGCTCTCTCGCACAAACTAAAAGAGATATAGAGATGAGAAATGATGTATATGAAAACCGACAAAGAGTTATTAGATGATTTCCAAAAAAGAAGAAATCTCAAACCATCATCAATGCGACAATACAAAACAGCACTAAAACGATACAGTGAATACAATAACAACATGCCTTTAGTTGATTTGCTAAACGAAGCAGAATTTGAAGAAGATGAAAGAATACCCCAACGACGAAGAAAATTAACATCACGACTATTAGGCTTCCGAAACCATGTAACAGAACATTACAAAAAAAACACTGTTAAATCAATAATGACAAAAACATTAACATTATACACAACATACGGTTTAGAAATCCCAAAACTACCACGACAATCAGAAAAGAACATGAACGATTGTCCACCAATCAGTTTCAAAGATTTGCCTGACAAAGACATCATAAAAGCAAGTTTAAGAATAAGCAACCCACTAATGAATGCAATAATACTATTCATGTCAAGCAGTGGGTCTGCACGAACAGAAATGTTAAACCTTACAGTTCAAGACTTCATTGATTCTACTCAATTATATCACGATAGTAATGATATCTATGAAGTATTGGATATTTTAAAAGAACGTGATGATGTTGTTCCAACATTCAAAATCAAAAGACAAAAAACTGACAAATGGTATTATACGTTCTGTAGTCCTGAAGCAGTAACAGCAATTGTCAATTATCTTTTAACTATTAAAAAACCATTGCATAATGAAGATGTGCTATTCCAATATCATGAAGTTACAGTATGCTATAAGTTTCAAGAAATCAATGATGAACTAGGCTTAGGTAAAAAAGGAACATACAACAGGTTCAGAAGTCACATGCTCCGGAAGTTTCATGCGTCCAATCTTAAAAATCATGGCATGAGTAAAGAAGATATCAACGAAATGCAAGGTAAAGGCCAAAACTTGGTTGATGAAGCATACTTTTTTGATGATCCAAATATTCTTCGTGAGAAATATATTGAGCACATGGATGCTGTGACTATTAACTTGGATGTTAATAATATTGATATTAAGAGTCAAGAATATTTAGAGTTGGAACAAAAGTTAAAGGAAAAAGAAGCTGAAGTCAAGGAAATAGATGATAGAATATTAAATATTGAAGAAAGATTGTTTGAGATAGATAAACAAAAACATTCACGTGAAACTATTCTTGATACTATCAGTGAACTTTAAGTGTTACAATAGTTCCATATGAAATACAATATATCATATAGCCCTCAAGAGAAAAAAAATAATAATAAAAAAAATAATTTAGTTTTTTTTTCTTTTTACGTCAGTATTTTAGAAAGTATTTAATTGTAACCAAATTTAACACAGCTAAAATTATTTTGAATTATTATTTTTTTACTTTGAGGTTGTAGTATTTTTGTTTGAGTAAAACTGGTAAAAAATAACTGCTAAATTTTTACTACAAATTTAAAATAGATTATAGTTGCATGAAAAAATCTTTTTTTTTATGTGATTATAATTTTATTTTTTTTTGTTACAATAGTTCCATATGAATTATATAATTATTAATTAACTTATTAAGAATAGTTTTTTATATTTTAACGCTAAGTATCACTCCATAAAGATTTTATAACGAATTTCAAGAAACTATTCTTTTTAGGTTAAATTTCTTTAGTCTATAAATATTGAGCAAAGTTCCATATGCTGTAATAATTAAATTCCTCTTAATTTTTAAAATGTATGTTGCTCATAACTTTTAATACAGCATATGAACTTTTTTTTTAAACATTTTTTTTACTTGTGATTACCTTGTTGTTATAAATACTATTAACTCTAAACATACATATAACTAAAAACTAAAATGGTGTTAAGAGTGGGTTTAGGAAATATAATTAAAGCAAAAACTGGTGCATATAAATTAGACAAATCATTAATAAATAAACAAATGATATACCTCCAATTTAGAGCAGGTAACCCTCTGTTTGTAGTAACATTACCTATTGTTGAACCAAAAAGAAGACACAGCACTATGACAGTATTCGATGGCCATGGCCATGCAAGAACCTTTGACAATCCTTGGTTAGGCGACAATACAAAAATGAGAAAAGTCAAAACCAAAGTCCAAATTAATGCACAACAAATAATAATACAACATGCATTAGCCGATGGAAGACACTTTTTTATTGATGCTGCTGCAGTAACAACCGTAGGAAAAATAAAAAATGGAATATGGATAGAAGTTAGTGATGGTAGAAGATTCACATTTGAAACAGATGGAGATATAAGAAGCAATATGTGGAAAGCATTAGGATTCAATCCACAGTTTCCACTAGATGTATTTTATGATCTACTTGTTGTTCCAGGGGAATGGCAAAAAGCATTTGTGAAAGAATACCAATGCCCAAAATGTAAACATGCTTTTGTGGGTCAATTACCTAAATGTCCCAAATGTGATATGCTGTTAACTTATTCGGAGTGAAAAGAAAATGGGTGAAAGCAAAATTTCTCTTAAAGATTTCAGAGATTTAACTAAAGACTTCCCAGATGATTATATGTTATATTTTAGTTTAGATAATGTTCCTTATGCTGCGGAATCTTTTGAAGTTGATATTTCTGGGAAAAAACTTATTTTAAAATAATTCATTCCTTTTTTTTCAATATTTTTGTTATTTTTCTATTCTATTTTTTTGTTGATCTTCATCGTGTAGATTTTTCTATTAAGTATTTATACCCACAAACAACATACATAGTATTATGCAGTAATATATTATGGAGTGGTTTAAAATGACTTTTGAAGATGATATTAAAGAATTTACTAAAACAATCCCTGAAAAACTTGAACATATAGATAGTGAAGAAACAAGCAAAATAGCATTAATAACTCCTTTTTTAAGATTAATGGGTTATGATACAACCAATCCCGCAGAAGTAAAAGCAGAATACACAGCAGATGTAGGAACCAAACAAGGAGAAAAAGTAGACTTCGCAATATTGGAAGAAGGACATCCAATTATTTTTATTGAATGTAAATCTGCAACAAACAAACTAAGTATGGACAACATCTCACAATTATTCCGCTATTTCAGTATTACTGATATTCAAATAGGTATTTTAACTAATGGTGTTGAATATAAATTCTTCACAACTGGAGATGACAATAACAGAATGGATGAAAAACCATTCCTGGACATAAACCTATTAAGTTTAAATAAAAAAGACATCAAAGAATTGGAGAAATTCAAAAAAGTAAATTTTGATGTTGATGAAGTTGTATCACGTGCCGATAATCTCAAATACAGAAACTTAATTAAAAAAACATTACTTGCAGAATTTGAGAATCCATCTGATGAATTTGTCAAGTCAATAGCTAAACAAGTTTATGATGGCATATTAACTCAGAATATGCGAGAGAAATTTGGTACAATTATTTCTGTAGCTGTTACAGAAATTATTAATGAAAGGGTTAATAAAACTTTGGCTGATGCAGTTGCAAGTAATGAAGAAGAACAGGAAGACAATAATGCTGTTGAAGCTGAAGAATCTATTAATGAAGAAGGAGTTGTAACTACTGATTTGGAAAAAGAAGCATACTTTATTGTTAAGTCAATTGTTTCTGAAGTTTTAGATGTTAGTCGTGTTGCAATGCGTGATAGGAAACATTATTGTAATATTTTATTTGATGATAATCAGAGGTTTCCTATTGTGAGATTACATTTCAATAATCTGGATCATCTTAGAGTTGAATTTTATGATAAGATTACTCTTACTAGTAATGGTGGTAAGAAGGGTGAGAAAGTAGATATTGAGCAACTTTCTGATTTGTATAATCATAAAGAGCGTATTCTTAGTGTTGTTAATGAATATTTAGAGATGTAAGTTTATTTTTTTATTTTTTTATTTTTCCCATTTTTTTTATTTTTTTTAGGGTAATTTTTTTTGTACAGTTTAGTATTTTTTGGTTGGTTTTTTAAATCTTTAGGCCATGTGTTTTTGCAATTTTGGGTAGACAATTAACTATTTTTATTAATTAATTATTGAACATTGTTTAATTTAATTAAATAATAAAGTTTATATATTCAATTGGATATACTATAATTAACCATCAAGAAAAACCACTCTCATAACCAGATCACCCATTCATTGATGGGATAAAATCTACAGTATAATTTCATAAAATATATTGTAAAACAAGATTATAAATAATTGAAAAAATAGATATTATAATTGTAACATTCGCAATATAAAAGCATGGTTGAAATGGTGCTGCAACACCCCATGCTCTATACTGCTGGTTACTAAAAATAGTCCACTGGAGACGTGAAAGTATCTTTGTAACCATTTATTATATTTGGTTAAAATACTATTTAAGTTTATCTTTATTTGTTAAATCAAATATCGGTAACTTTAAAATAGTCGCAGATGGAATGCGAGGTTTATAATATGTTAGCGAATGCTTTCGCTAATTTAAACCTATTTATTAAAAATATAAATTATTCCTTATTTTCACGTACAAAATCTTCCGCAAGTTTTGTCATAATGGCTTTAACAGTTGTTTTCTGTTTCTTTGCAATTATGTTGATTTCAGTTCGTAAATCTTCATCAATTTCAAATGTCATTTGAGCTCTTGCCATGGTATTAATCCTCCTTTCTTTTTTTAGTAACTTCTTAATGTTATATTTGTATATAAACATATTTAAAGTTAATTATATTTACATTAAACTGTGAAACTATTAAAACAGTATCATAGTAATCTTTATATATAGCAAAGTTTAATATAAAATCAAGAAGAAAAAAAATCTTCTGAAATATGCTGCAACATATTTCCAGAACATTTCTTCTAAAGCAAAAAAATGGAGACGTGAAAGCGTGTTAGAAATAAAAAATCAGAAATTAATAATCGATGGCTACGTCATCGGCGACGAAGATAAACTATTATCAATCTTCGATAAAGCAAATAAATACGATGAAATAGTCGCTACTTTTAAAGAAGGTGATGCATAATGGCAACACCAACAATGCTCTTTTTAACATTCAACGATATTGACAACCGTTGGAAAGTAGTAGACAATGAACAATTCTGTTTCGGAGATGGAGAAACACAAGCAGAAGCAATTGCTTCTGCAAGATTAGTATCCGATGCAACTATTTTTTCAGACACGGAACCTGACTTAATAGTCGACAGAGTATTTGAAAAACTATTTTTAGAACTGCAAAATGATAGTAAATTTCATGTTGTAGATGAAAATGGTTGCTCATACGGACAACACTACGAACTCATAAAAGCAATAAAAGAAGCCCGAAAAATCACAGCTTCACCTATCGACATTGAAGATAGTCATGCTGGTTTCTCAAGACTATGCGTACCAGAAAAACAGGATAATGCTGAAGAAGATTCTGAAGTATTTATCCAAATGCTTGCAGAACTCGCAGGCATGAAAGTCACAAAACTCTTTGACGATAATTTGCACTTTATGGGTTACACAATGGAACCAATCGACAAAGATTTACAGGAATTCATAGCAGCAGAAGATGCAACAGAAAAAGCAGAAGAACAACTACAAATGTCTTTTGACTGTTACTTCAAGGAGGAATAACACATGTCCTCCAATAATTTTGCTGAATCAGAACTCAGAAACCTATTTGAATTTGAAGCAGCTTCAACAAAAACATCCCATGAAATAATGGATAAAAAATCAACACTAAGAGCATTAACCCTAAAAAGGGATAAGCTTGCAATGGAAATTGGACATTGTGTTAAAGACACAATCCCATCATATCCATTTTGGACAATGGACCAAATCAACTTTGATGATCCACGATTAGCTGACATGAAAGACAAATTCTCTGATGTTGAAACAAAAATAAGTAATTTATCATGGGAAGTTGATAGATTGGAAGCAATCCAAAAAGGTGAACTTCCAAGGCATGAAGCACGTGTAAAAGCTTACAATTTCCTTGGAAAATTAACTGATAAACAAGCAACTAATTTTCTAAAAAGATATCAGTTAACTACAGTATCATTAACCGAAGCATGTTTAATAGACCCTACTTTAGTAGATGATCCTATTGACTTTGATGAAAAACTTGAAATTATCAGAGCAAATCCAGAGGTATGGTGGTAAATTATGACTCAAGTTAGATTACAAAAAGTTGAAGAAAAAACCTTCATGAACAGATTAGAATCATTTTTAATTCGTAATGCTCGTTTTGTTCTTCCTTTAGGTATTGTTACTGCATTAATTTTATTTGCAATAACAATGTCTTTACTATGCGGAATATGTGCTGTTGAATCCGGTGCATTAAGAAACTTCATTGCAAGTGGTGTTTAGAATGAACACATTAAACATTGAACATGTTAGATTCCCTGAAGCTATTCAAAGCCCTTACTTAACTTGTAAGTACTTAGAAAGACTAGGAATCTCATTAGATAATATTACTCTCGGAAATGTTCATAAATGTATTGAAAAAGCAGTTGATGACAATCAACTGCCAATAACTCAAGTAATCACTGAAAATCATTCAATCAACAATCAACAAGTACAAAACCTTGTTGAAGGATATCTTATAGGAGTGTGAATCAACTATGGATAAAGATTTTAAAAAGTCATGCAACGACATGACAGAGTTAATTGAATCCTGTTGGGATGAAAACAATCCCAACGATGGAAAAACATTTGATGAAAGGTTAGCAGAAAAAACTGCAAACCTCACAGGAACTGACAAAATGGTCATGACAGAAATATTAGGAGGTGAATAATTTGAAATTCATTGGAACTTCTTGGTCACCAAACATGATCTCATTAAGCCAATGGGATATGATATGTCATAAACTAACAGAAGAAGAATTTAAATTTTTAAGTCATAATGCAATTTCATGTATTAACAATGAAGCTTTAGCTCGCATTTTAAATGTTGATTATAATGTTGAGCATATTGCGCTTAGACCAGGAGATACATTACTTGTAGCTCATATCAAAGGTGGTCATTTACCAGATGGTGCTAAAGAATTACCACGAAATGTAGTATTGGAATTTTATTGTTATCAAATTATGGAGTCTAGTGCTCCTTTGATTCGTGAAGAAATTGCTATGGAGGAATAAAATATGGGTATGGAAAGACCAGAACCTACTATTCAAGAAACTCTTGAAGAAATGGGTGAACTCGAAGATACTGTAGAAACTAATGAAGAAAAAAAATTGTACAAAGATACTGTTGAATTTGAAGGTGCTAAAAAAGTTGAAGTTATCACAGAACATGAAAAATCTGATGAAGAAATCCTTAAAGAGAACTTCACAGAAGATGGGGATGTAATTCCATTCAGTACTGCTGATGTTATTCAACACAATCCATTGATTGATGCGGATGTATTAAATCCAATGATTAGTGTTGAAGACCGTGTTATTATTGCAACACGTGTGGCAGATAGTCTTAAAAAAGTTTTGGAATCTCAAAACTTAATTCAAAAAATTGGTAGCAATAATTATGTTACTGTTTCTGGTTGGTCCACTCTTGGAACTATGATTGGTATACGTGTTGAAATTGAAAAAGTCGAACCATTCCCAACTAAAGCACGCCATGGTTACAGGGCAAAAGTAAACCTTATTGACGGCCGTGGTGTTAAAGTTGGTGAAGGTGAAGCAATAGCAACCAGTAGTGGAAAACAAAAAGAAGAACATGCAGTTTACTCAATGGCAATTACTAGAGCCACTGGTAAAGCTTTCAGATTATCTTTAGCATGGATTATGGAAT
Organism: uncultured Methanobrevibacter sp.; assembly: GCF_902764455.1. NCBI lineage: Archaea > Methanobacteriati > Methanobacteriota > Methanobacteria > Methanobacteriales > Methanobacteriaceae > Methanobrevibacter > uncultured Methanobrevibacter sp. The sequence goes on along the minus strand of NZ_CACWVY010000014.1, from coordinate 138,291 downwards.
TAGCTGGTTACTCTTCTACTCCTTATGAAGAAATGCCAGAATCAATGACAAATTAAAAAAAAGAATTTTTAATTGGTGGTTTAAATGGATTTTGAAAGTATCAAAAGTCTACAGGATTCTCTTGGAAATAAATTAGGAGTCCTTAAATTAGACAATGGTGATGATGTTCCGTTTGATGCTAATGATGAATTAAGCATTATACATGGAAATGACATGTTAATTTCTTCTGAAGAACACATGACCAAAATTGTTGATTTGGATCATGTCGCTGTAGTTACTACATTGGACTTTGAGAAAATTAATAAAGATATAGATGATATGAAAAAAGAACTTTTTAAAAAAGTTTTTAATGAATAAAAATGGTGATTTTTTATGACTGATTTAAATAAATTATTTGGAATGGCAACTGGAACTGAAGAAAACGATTTAGAAGACTACAAAAGATACTACCTCTCTGATATGGTGGAAGGCCAATCCTTCAGTGGTGAAGCTACTATTGAATTGTTCCCAATTGTTGAAAGAGATGACGAAATAAAAAAATATAGTCAAATCAGATTCAGATTAATTGACGAACACAAAGAACCAAAAATGAATGAAGATGATAATGTTGAAGTTGGTGAATACTTAGATATCTACCTAAATTGTCCTAAATTTAAGGACAATGGAATTGCTACACGTATTCAAAAACCAACTGAAAGATTTGATTTCCATAGAAACCTTTGGAATTTCCTCACTGGTATTATGGGTATTGTTGACCCTAAAAGTCTTATTGACCCTAAAACTGGAGATGAAATTAACATTTTCAAAAAGATTAATTTGAAAAATGTCGCAGAATTCGTTGAAGGTAAAAGAGTTACTGTGGAACAGGTTGAAGTTCCTGATAGTAATTATCCAACTTTCAAAATCACCAGCATCCAATAAATGGACTGGTGGTTAAAATTTTTTTTAAATTAATTGGACCAGGAGGTGAATTTAGACTATGGGATTAGAAGCAGCACCTGAAAGAGAGGAGTTATGGAATCTTGACTATGGTATTTCATTACCTGATAAGTTTACTGTTAAACCTGTTCCTTATAAGAAAGGTTGTAAATATGATTTTTTCAATGAGGAAAAAAGGTTAATCAATGAACTAAAAGGAGAAACTCCCTTAAGTATAACTGAACGGTCAACTGTTGGTGTTGAAATTAAAAAACATTTAAATCCAAATGGAACACTTAATAAGTTGGGTGTTACTCAACTTTTTGATGATCTGAAAGTTGCAATGAATAGTTTTGTTGATGAGTATGTTGAGGTTGAACTTGAAACTCAAAAACAAAATGAAGAAGAAGAGTTAGCTCAGAATAAACAATCTTATGAAGAAGGTTTAGAACTTTTTAGGAATCAAATAAAACCTTTGATTTATACTGCGTCATTAGTTGATTGGTATACTGCGGGTGAAAGGATTAATATTATGATTACTTTTCTCTGTTATTGTAGTCAAGTGATTCTTAAAAATCCAATTTCAGTTATTGGTTTAGGTGATGGTAGTAGTGGTAAAACTCATATTGAGAATGTGGCTTTGTCTATGATTCCTGAAGAGTTTATTATCTATGAGAAAAAACCTACTATGGCCTCAATGTTCAGACGTGCAGAAACAGACCAAAGATATTATGATGGGAAGATTGTTGTTTATGGTGACCTTGGAGGGGATAGTGACCAAGATGAAGTTGAAGAGACTAAAAATCTTCTTAAAGAGTTGCAAACTGATGGTTATCTTGCAAGGCCAATTACAATTAAAGTTGATGGGGAATATGAGGTAGTTGATCTAATTTTATCTGGGTTTCCTTGTTTAACTTATACTACAGTTCCCAACTATAGTTTTGATAGTCAGGAATTATCTCGTAGTTTTATTTTCACTCCTAGAACTGATAATCGGGCTGTGTTTAATGCTCGTAAATCTTATTTGGAATTAAAAGGAGGTAAGACAGAACAAATATATCAATCCATGCTTTGTTTTAAATCTGAAATTCAAAAAATGGTTCTTGGTTTAAGATATAAATTTTCTGATGTTACTATTGTTAATCCTTATTCCGATGCTATTTTAAATCTAATTGGAGCTTCTGAATATTATAAAAGGGATTATGATAAGTATAATGGGATATTGAAAGTAATTACTGCTTTTAATAGTACTGAACGTGATGTTCATATTATTAATGGGGAGAAAGTTATTTTCACTAATCCTGAAGATTTGCAATATTTCGTTAGTTTACTTAAGCCTTATATGGTTAGTATTAAAAGGAATTTGTCTAAAAAAGCTGCTGAATTACTTGAAGATATTGAAGAGAATATTGACAAGTGGGAGTATCAGCCAGATTCTTCTTATAAGTTTGACCCTGGTGAAGATTTTGGTTTCACTATCAATGATTATATTGAAGAGGGTAATGTTAATATTGCTAAAAGGTCTTTGTATCGTTATTTTACTGAGTTGAATCAGGAAGGTTTTTTGAAAGTTGTTGGTAAACATGGGAAGAGTAATATGTATGCTTTGGTTGAGAATGTTGATGAAATTAATCAAAGTGAAATGTTACTTTTATCTGAGAGTAGTAGACATCGTTTGGAGTTAGAATATCCTGATGATATTGTGAGTTATATCTTTTTGAATGATGTTATTCTTGATGAAAATTGTAGTATTTTAAATCAGAGTGATGATGTGAGTAAGCCTTTTTGGTTGGATTATGATGAAGATTAATTTTGGTAGTGGCATTAAACGGAGTGTTTGATTTGAATTTAAGTATTATTTTCAAGGTGTTTTTGTTTCATTGCCACTTTGCCAAAATGTGTTTTTCATTGCCAATTGAAAATGGCAATATGACAAAGAGTGGAAATTGGTTTATTATGTTAAAGGAGGATTCTAATAAGTTATTTCATTTTTGATGTTATCTTCATTGCCAAATTGTCATTGAATTTTTGGAAGTTGTGAATTTGCAATTAACTTTAATTCTTTGTGTACATTATTTTGGCAATGTGGCAATCAAAATTTGAATAATGGTTCAGAGTGTTTTGTTTGGCTGGTAATGTCTTGAGAAGTCTTGTTTCAGATTTGGCAATGAAAAAGTCATTTTGGCAATGAAATTTTCATTATTTGTGGATAAGGTTTCTCATGTCTTATTTTGCTAAAACAAGCAATTTATGAAAAGTTATTATTGCCAAAAAAATTTGGCAATGAACTGGCAATGAAAATTGAGTGTGAAGAAAAATGATTGATTATAAAAAAATTAACAAGGAAATTTCCCAGCAGAAATGGGATAGAATTCACAATAAACATGTTGATGAATTCACTTGCAATTATGATCCATACAATCATCATGGTCTATGTCTTCACCAAACACATTGCATACTCAGTAATGAGTTTAATCAGATACATGCTAAATTATCTGATTATAAAAAAGAAGTTAAAGTTTTGGAAGAAATTTATGAAGAAGCTTTGGAATTGAAAAGGGAGTTTCCTGAAAGGGATTATGAAAGTTTCTTTGTTGGTTTTAATCCGAAGCAGAATCGTATTCGTAGAAGAGTTTTGAAAAAATGTATCCGTGATTGTTATAATGAATTACGGGAATTAAAAACAAGAAAAGGAGGTTACTAGATGGCATACTTAAGAGATTATGTTCAAGAACAACTAACTTATATAAAATCTGTTCTTGGAGAACAATTTGATTCAAAAATAACTTATGAGCAAATTAAAGAGAATATTCTAAAAAATATTTCTGAAGAAGATTTGGACAAATTAAATAATGCAGTAATCACAATTTCCCTTAACGGGTCTAACACTTGTAGTTTAAGGTGTAAAGGGATATTATTAAAATCTTGTGAATTTTCTGAGATATCTTGGTATAGAGAATGTTTTGACCAATATGTTTTAGAAACGGACAATATTGATGATGCTATTGAATTATTTAGAGATGATTTTCCAGTTAATGACAATATTGTTAAAGGAACTGCAAAAGGGAGAATTCGTTCTAAATTCAATGAATTAAAATTAGAAGCAGATAACTATGGATTTAACCTTGAGGATTTTATATGTCAAGATAAAGGGGGAGACTAATGATTTCTGATTCTGAATGGTTTCAAAATTCTGAATATCAGAAATATTGGACATTACCGGAACATGCTCCGTCTGATGCGCAAATCAGAATCTTTAGAAAAATAGATGCTGCATTACAAAAAGGTTACCGAAACATTATTGTTAATGCGGGAACTGGAATTGGGAAATCTGCAATTGCAACAACAATAGCAAATTGTTTTAGTTCAGCATATATTTGCACAAAAACAATCAATCTTCAAAAACAATACATGCAAGATTTTGAAGAAATGCTTGTGGAATTGAAAGGAAAAAAACATTACCAATGTTTCTTCAATGCTTCCTGTGATAATTGTTATGTTGAACAAGTTAATGAAAACGGAAGCATTGCAGATAAAAAAGAATTACTGAATGGAGAACATGGAAGGTCATTCACATTTCATGATTATATCTCAGAAGAAGAATATGATGAAATCATCAGTAACATGATGATTTGGAAATGCACAGACTGCCCATATCGTTTAGCAATATTAGCAGCACAAAAAAACAATTATGTTAATGCTAATTATCATAGTATCTATTTCAATAGTCATGTAATCAAACGATTTGAAATGAGAAATTTAATCATCTTTGATGAATGCCATAATTTTGAAAATATTATGATGGACATCATAGGATTCTCAGTAAACCCCGATAAAATCTATGAACAATACAATATCTATGTTTTTGATGCAGAAAGTGAAGAATTACAATCTAATAAATATTGGATTAAAATTCATGAAGATATAATCACTAAACTTGAAGAAAAGAAATCTCAAGAAGTTGGTGAATTACAAGGACGTGCAGATGATAATATTATCAAAGCCATTGAATTGGAATATGACCAGAAAATATTGCAAATTCGACATAAAATTGATAATTTAAGTTCTGGGGAATGGTATGTAAAAATACCAAAACATGAAGACTGGTTTGATGCAAAGAAGAATAATATTTTATTTAAACCTTTATTTGGTAAAGAGTATACTCAAAGATTATTGGGTTTAGGTGTAGTTAGATTATTCTTTACAGGAACTTTACCAAATCCTGAAACATATTGCAATTGGATTGGTATTAATAGTAATGAAACTTGTTTTATTTATGAGAAATCCCCGTTCCCTGTTGAGAACCGACCAGTAATTAAAAATTATCTTGGCAATTTCAATGCTAAATATAATACTTTTGTTAATGGTAAGGTTGTTCCTGCGTGGAAAAATGAAACTGTTTTAACTGGTATTTGCGGACTTTTGGATAAACATTCTGATGAGAATATTCTGATTCATACTAGTTCTATAGATCAAACAAATTGGTTGTATGATGAATTAGATTATAAAGGTTATGATGTGTTGTCTGCTTATGGAGATGAGAGAGATGATTATATTTCATTGTTTAAATCTTCTGATGTCTATAATATTCTGATTAGTCCATCCATTAAAGAGGGTGTTGATTTTAAAGGTCCTTTATGTACTGCTCAGATTATTTTTAAAGTTCCTCGTCCAGTTTATAAAAATGAAGTTAAGGCAAGATGTGATTTGGATAATGATTGGTATACTTTCCATACTACAATTCCATTAATGCAGAGTTATGGTCGTGGTATTAGAAGTAGTTCTGATGTTTGTGTTACTTATGTTGTTGATGAAGCTTTTGAGAATCTTTTAAAATATAATCTGCATTTATTTGAAGAATACTTCCTAGAAGGTGTAGATTACGGATTATCAAATGGGGTTGGTTAAATGTTTGTTTATTGTATATGGTGTGGTGACAAGTACGAACACAGATGTATCTTATTATCACATCAAACCCTCTGTACACAGGAAGAATTCACAGAACTATGCGACAACATCAGAACTGATTTAATAAACAAAACAAGTAAAAATCATGAAATCGTGGACACGGTTGACGGAGTTAAAAGTATCTGGGAATATTCCATTGATGATGATATGTTAAAAGATTTAATTAATGTTTTAATTAAAAAACATGGTTTTCAAAAATTAAAAGATTTCCCAGTTTACCATGTTAAGGGAGTTGATCCTTATGACTATGATTGAATATGATGCAGCAGATTATGAAATATTAGAAACTGAAGTAATGGGCGATGAATTAGGATTTAAACTTGTGAAATTTTCATCAGGATTTTATGGGGTGGTCTCATATAATCCTCTTACTAATGATGAAAAGGTAACATTAGTTTCACCTGAAAAAGATATTAACAAGGATTTTTGCTTTATCTTTGGTGGTTTGGGTTGTAAAAGTTTCATTGTTTTTGCTCGTGATGCGAAAAAATATTTAGATAATGCTCCAAGGGAATTGGTTGTTCAGTTAGGTCAAGATGCCCCTGATGAATATCGTGAAGTTATTACAAAAGACCAGGAGAAAACATTGTTTGAAAAAGTTGAAATTTGTCATGAAATTATGGTAATGAAATTAGATGAATCCTATCATTTAAAAGATATTCTTTCTACTATTCTCATGTGTGCTGTAATAATAGTATTGTTTATTGCAATGGTGAATAGTTTACACTTATGGGGAGTGATTTAAAATGGAATATGATTTTAAGAATTATAAGAATTTATTAGAGAGTAAAAATGAGAAAATTAAGGAATTGAAAGATGCGGTTAATAGTGAAGTGTCTTTAAAATTAGATTTGCTTCACAAGAGTAATGAGGTTAAATTACATCCGGATAGGGTTAAAGAGGAGTATGAGTTGTCCAAAGCTCCTACTGAAAAACAGATTCAAGCATACATTGATGAGAAATATTCCAGTTTAACTAATGATTATGAATTAGCTAAACAGAACACATCATTGATTAGAAAGGATTTAGAGTTATTGGATAATCGTATTAGTTTTGAAAAGTATGTTTTACAATTGGAGTTGAGAAAAAATGAGTAACATTTGTAATGCTAGAATAACCAGTTGTTCATTAGGTTTTTTTGAACCCAGAGGGGCATCAGGTAAAAATTTCAAATTATTAATGGAATTAGACCTTGCTGATGGGGGTTTATGTGTTGTTGATTTGAATCCTATTAAAATTCCAATGTTATTAGAATTATTGGAGATTCGTGATTTTTATAGGATTGAAGGACAATTTGTACAAGTCAAATATGAAGGAAACAAGCGTCCTAACTTCATAAAAAATATACTTGCAAAAAAATCTGATGAATGGTTTGAATTAGATAATGATATTTATTTTGGTTGCAGAATTACTTCAGGTGAAAGCAATGAGAAAAAATAAAGAATATAAATCTTGTTTAAATTGCATTCACAGGTGGAAGAACTTATGCGTCCTTTCTGATGAATTAATCGCAGCAATTGGATGTTGTTTCATGCACAATAAAAGGTGAACATAAATGGTAAATCATTTCATCCAATTAAATGATGCAATCAGATTATTGCATGATGATCTCAAAAAATTTGAAAGGAAATTTTGGGAAACAGAAAACGGTGAACCTGGAATGATTAACATTTGGGTTAAATCATTACCTGCATTTCATGATTACAATTTCTATTTAGAAGTTGAAATTATGGGTGAAAACAGTTGGACCAGTAAATGGCATGATTTATTCTGTAAAACTTTTGAATGTAAATTGGACTATATTAAAAAACAATCTCTTAAAACTGAAAACAATTATGGTGATGGATTCCAAGAAAAATGGATTTACACTTACAAACCAGCATCATGGGTTGATTTTCATGATTTAAGATATGATGATATGGGGGTAGTTGAATTTAAAAGAAGTTGCAGTATGGAAACTGTCAGATTGAATTTAACAATAAACAATGATTTCACAGACAGTATATGTGTTAGTTCCAGTTTTTATGATGCTTTAAAAGAAAACAGTCCTAATAACACTAGTTTAACAGTCACAGAAAAAGTTTATGAAAAATTAGTTGAAGCAGTTAGAAATGACCGTGAAACTGGTTTCATCCAATTTGTAAGTATTGGGGATCGTATTAGATTTAAAAAATGGAAAAGGTGAAAATATGAGTTTATATTCAGAATATTTAGAAGCAAGAGCTGATGTATTAAGTAAAGAGTTAAAGTTTAGAACAGAAGTAAGTGAATGGTTTAATGAAAGGGGTTTAATGTGTGTGCCTATTGATATTGTTGATTCTTTAACAATGGATCACTTTACTATAACCACTGATGAAGAATTCAAAAATCATCTTGAAGGTTTTGAAAAAACTTTCATGGTACAATGCATTCGCATTCATCATACAGAAATCATAACCTTTGGAGATGAGGTTAAACACACTTGGAAATTCCACTTCAGAGAAAGGAAGTGTTAAAATAATGACTGGTAAATGGTTACCAATCTATTTGGGATTATTTATAATCCTAATATTTGTTTATATTATAGGATACATTAAGGAAAGATAAGGTGATGGGGGATGAATAAAAGATTCTATTTTAATGTCGCAGAAGCAATGCCTGAATTATTACCAAAACCAAGCCGAAAACAACTCAGAGATTCTGATGGTGAAATACTGCCAATTTATTCAATAACATGTGAGGGGTCAGAATGGTGAAGATTATTTATCAGACAGAAACTAAAACTTTTGAAAAAATACCTCGGTATATTTACCAACGCAGGAATGGTTGGTTTGAAATAAGAAAAAGAGTTGGAGGAGTATTATTATACTGGGGAAGTTTCCCTACTCTTGAAGAGGCTCGATTGTATAGGGCATATTATATGGGTAAACATTGGATGGTGAATCCTTGTTTTAAAGCAAATAGGTATATTATCTTTGAGAATGGTTATTATCATGTTATGAAAATAATTAATGGTAAAAAGAACTATTTTGGTTTTTTTAAGGATTATGAAGATGCGAAACATGAAAGGGATATTTGTATGGCTTGTGACTGGGATTTTAATAAGATTGTTGAATTTGATGATTTAGATTATACTTGGTTAGGACAACCAATTGAAATTGAATGCTAAAAATCTGGAAGTGAAAAAGATGAGTATTGACAATGCATTATTAACTCTAGCGGCATATGTATTGACTTCAAGTTATCGTGAAAGAGCAGTGATTATTCTTCATGAAAATGAAATATTAACTCCAAAAGTTCTTGCAGAAAAATGTAATATACGACCTAATCATATTAGTAAAACTTTAAGGGAATTAAAAGAACATGAGATTGTAGTTTGTATTAATGAATCCGCAAAAAAAGGTAGATTATATTTATTAACTCCATTGGGTGAGGAAGTTTATAATATGCTTCCTCATTTGAAAGAGAAAACTGGTGGTGAATTAAATGACTTATAGGTGTGTTGACTGTGTTTTCAGTGAAGTAAACAATAGAAAAACTTGTGATATGACTTGTTTAAAACATAGAAAACATGTTAAATGTATGGAGAATCATTGTGAGGATTTAATACTTAGGCCATTCCAATTTTTAGCACATTTAAGTTATGTACATAATATTGACTTTGTTAAAAAAGGAGAATGGGATTGGAAAGGAGCAGACAAAATGGCAAAAGACCATCTGGATAAATATGGTTTTGCAGGAATGAAAACACCTGATAAATTAACATTATTTGAAAACATATCTGGTAAAACAACAGATGAAACAGAGGTGGAATAATGAATGGACCATTCTATGTTGAACTGGAAAATAATCATCATTACATTCTTGTAAATAAAGAAACTGGAAGATCATATTATACTCCAGCTCAGGATGATGCAAATGAAATCTGCGGAATATTAAACAGATTAATACTTGCAGGTAATCAGATTACTTACGAAATTAAAAGAACATTTCCTGACAGGTTTGATGAGCATGTTGCATTTGTAACAAATGAGGATTTGGCTTTTGAATTCTGCGAAAAACATAAGGATTGTTACTATTATCCAGTTCATATTACTAAATATTTTAATGAATTGGAAGGTTTAAAAGGAAGAGTTCCATGCTGTGAAAGTTGTGACAACACAGAAACACGCTTCAAAACAAATGGAGAAAAAAGGATTTTCTGTAATTATAATCGTGAATTTGTGGATGAAACATTTATTTGTGAAAGTTGGGAGATGGAACCATGACTATTATTCCCGAAGCGATTACAATTGACTTACGAAATGGAATGGGATTAGATGAATGTTTAAAAAAACATAACACTAATCTCAAAACATTATTACAATCTAATTACCCATCCACTCCTGTGAAATCTGAACAAAGAAAATATATTGAGAAAAAAGGGGATACGTTTTATATTAAAAAGAAATTCCAATCAAAAACTTATTATTTTGGCAGATACTATAGTTTGGAAGATGCACAGAAAGTTAGAGATAAATTAATTTTTATTGGATGGAAACAAAACCAAGTTGATAATATTTGTAAAAAGTTAGGAGTCAATAGGATTCCATCTAAAAATGAACACAGATATTTTGAGGGGTCTTCATGAATGATTATTACAAAGTATACTTTGGAATCCTTGTATGTTGGTTAATCAGCATAATATTATCTTATACTATTGATTGGCCAATTACACGTAATGGTTTCACATCAGTATCAATGTGGCTTATGTTTTTAATCCTTGGTTTACATGTTGGTCGATTATTAACTGAAAAAGAGATGATGAAATGAGTTTAGAAACAATCTGGAAAAAACTATTAAAAGAAGTCATTACCCATGGTCATGACCATAAAAAAGATGACAGTCCAATTCGTGAAATAATTGGAGTACATGAATTCATACCAAATCAATTCGTGCAAACTCCAATATATCTTCCTCCAGAAGAATTCTTAAAAGGAGTGAAAAAAGGAGCATATGATATAAAAGATTATCCTATGAAAGGTGAAGCATTATATGATTATGTAGCCTCACTTAATGATCCTGCAATGATAAGTGGAATAAATGTGGAAAATGAATCAAGCTTTATCTACACATATCCTCAAAGATTAATGGATTATGTTACTGTAGATAAAGTTACTGGGGAAATTGGAGAATATAATCAATTACAAACAATGATTGAAAGATTAGAAGAAAACCATGGAAGTAATAGGGCAGTAGCAACATTATATAATGTTGGTTTTGACTGTGTTGAAGAACATATTCCATGTTTAAATTGGATTCAAGCATTGATAAGAGATAATGAATTAACATTAACAATTATATTTCGCAGTAATGATTGTTATGGTGCATGGCCGTCAAATATGTTATTCATTAATCATATTGGATTATATTTAGTTGATAAGTTAAGAAAAAATTATCCAAACTTAATTTTTAAAGGAATTTATTACAATTGTAGTAGTTTACACATTTATGAGACAGATATGAGTGCAGCTAAAAAAGTGGTGGGATTATGAAAATTGATGCTGATAATCTGCACATCAGAAATGATAAAAAACACCGAGACTGTGACTGGTATGATAAAAAAAACATGGAATGCACAAACTGGGGAGAATTCATAGAAGACACTCTCCCAGCTTATGTAGAATGTTACGCTCCAATTGGAAGCATATTTAAAGAGGCAAAATTATGACTGATTATTTAATTGAGATAATGAAAGCAAGAAAAGAATATTATAAGAATGTACATGAATTTAATGAGGCATTAGATAAATGGGAAGATGAACACGAAGATATGGCAAATTTTATAGTAGGATTAAACTGGAGAGATAAAACCAATAAAGAAGTTAGATTACAATTCTCAGGTGAAGTCAATCAAGAAGTAATTGATTTATTATGTAAAGAATTTAATTTAAAAGTTCATCATGAATATATTCATAAAAACCATCTTACTGATAATGAACGTACTGAGTTTATATTAAGACATAATGAACATCCATATAGTTTACCAGGTGATTAAAATGAGCAATTATGATGTATTATACGGAGTTGTAATCAGATTACAAGACCCCGACGGAATTCAACTATCAAAAAACATTGATAACATAACTGAAAGATTAGGCAATGCAATCACAAAAGAATTCCCTGATATAATGGCCATACCTTTCGGATTTGAATTAGTCGAACCTGACGGGAAAGTCAGAATAATAAACAAAATAGAATACAATGACGAATTCTCTGAAACAGATGAAGAATTAGAAGAGGAAATATGACATGGAAAAGATTCACAATACATGATTCAAAATACCATTCTGGAGTAGATATCTATGACAACCTACTCCACAAAGTGGTAATTGAAATCCATACAGGTAATAAACAGATCAACAGGTTAATTGCAAAAGCAGCATTACGAATAATTGAAGGTAAATTATGATAGGAGATGATTAAATGTCTTGTGATTTTTGTAAAAATTTTAAAGGATTAAATGACATCTGTGAGGATGGTTTTCATTATGTTGAAACTGGAAATGAAAGTTTAGATTGTCAATCCTACAAATACAATGGCAAATTAAAATATTATTCTTATTTATCTAAAAAAGATGAACTTGAAGTCAAACAAATAATTGGTAGAGTTGTCAGTTACTTCATTAAAATAGGTTTCGATGATATGTCAATAGCCACTCAGTCATTAGCATGCAGTATATTTGACAATATCAACCAAATGGAAACAAGGGAGGGTTTACATTGAAATTAAGTGAAGTAACAGATGATAAAAGTTTCATAGGATTTCTTTACAGTATGTATCTTGGCAGATTAGCAAATGACGGGGAACCAGATGATTATTATGCCGTTGAAATAGCTAATCAATTAATGCATGCTTATGTCAGAGTAACCATTTTAAAAATACCTGATGAACTTGATAAAAAAATAATGGCAGCTGATTTAGGTGTTGATGTGGATAAACTTTTAAAAGAGTTTGAAATATTATCATCCAATGAAGACTCCACCAAATATGAAAACTGGCATTACCAATTATATGCTACTAAAGAAAGATATGAAAAAGACATTAAAAGATATGAAGAAAAAATCCATGAATTCTTTGAAGGTCATGCAGACATGATAGAATTTGATGTAGATCAAGATGTTGTTAAAGTAAGAGGTAAATATGAACATCCAATCCCTCCACGATTAATAATGGATTTCTGCGATAAATTCGGATATTACATGCCCACATTAAAATCAGATTGGATAAGTAACTCATTATTCCAACATGCACATTACAGGTTTAGTAAAAAAGATTTCAGACAAGGAGTAGAACGATGATTGGAATCTATGGAGTTAAAGATAAAAACCGCTTTGTCCTAGAATTTGAAAATGAAGACGTCCTCTTCATGCAAACAATCATTAGTTTAATCGGTGAAAGAAACAGATTACAAAAAGAACTAGAATTATCAAAAGGAGGAGTCCATAATGAAAAGGATTGAAAGAGCTGAGAAATGCAAGTATTGTTATTACAATACAGTTTTATCTTGCAGTGATGACCCTAATGAATGTGAAGATTACGAATTAAACCATTTAGCAAAAAAATATGATACTAAAAGATTCAAAGCAAAATGGGAAGATGGCAACGATGTTAAAGTATTATTTGTTGATGAATTAGACAAATTTCCAGATTGGGAGATTGAAATGGTAGAAGATGCTGAAGAATTAGCAGACTTCATGAATGACTTATGGCAACAAAGCCAAGACATTGAAGACTTATTCTGCAATGCAATCCTCACATTATTAGAGAAAAACTTCAGATTAAAACACCAACAGGACAACCTTGTTTTAGGTGACCTGTTTGAAGAAAAGATAAATGTTCTGGAAGAGTTATTGCATGATGTGGGTCAAGAACATTTGATTGTTGATTTTTATGAAAGAATAGCAGAGGAGGCCCAAGAATGAGAGATGAATATTATTTTGAAGATGGAAAAATCAAAAACAAATATACTGACAGGGAATATACCATGGAAGAAATATGCTTCAGATTATCTGTTCTTGAAAGAGAAGCATACAGAACCGCTAGAGATATAGAACGTTGTATTGAATTAAAAGCTGTGAACAGACATTTGAGGATGGAAAACCGTTTCTTAACAATTAAATTACAACAATTAGCATGTAGAGGAATGCTAGATATATCTGAAATTGAAAAAGAAATAAGTGCCTTATGTTTAAATCCAGATGAAGTAAGCGAATATATTCACAAGTTTGAAAAAGAAAATTTTGAACTAAAAAAGAAATTAAAAGAACAAGGGAATTATATTGGTGATTTTTTATGAATTGGCCAAGCAAAGAAGAAGTACAAGAGATTCGTGAGAAATATCCTGAAGGCACTATAATCAAAATAATCAAGATGGATGATCCAACTCCAGTACCTCCAGGAACATTAGGAGTAGTAGAATCAATTGATGATATTGGTAACATCCATTGTAATTTTTTAAATTATAATAGTAGTTTAGCTGTGGTTCCATGTAAAGATGAATTTATAGTAGTCTCTAAAAATGAATTATTTCAAGCAATTTATGAACTTTTAACAAAAAATCTGAAGTATAGACGATATGCCACTCCTGAACGGATGTGTAAATCTGCTGATGATGCTCTTAAACAAGCAATATTAAATGAGCAAAGAAGATTATGTAATTGTTGGGATGGTAATTTTGATAAAAGTACTAAAGCCAGTAGTAAAAGAATAGTTGAAGATTTTGAGAAAATTGTAAAAAAACAAGGTAGATATTAATGTTTTTTAAGCGTAAAGTAAATCGTGAAGTTCGTTTAGATAAAAATAAAGATTATGTTTTTTGTTTTAATAAGAGAACAATAATTTTAGAAGAACTATGTGATATGTATGAACATAACAAAGAATGTGATGCTAGAGGTGATTTGTGGGGTAGAACACATCTCCGAGGAAGTAATGGGGGCGCGCGACAGCGTGGAGATAATTATCCGTTGTTAAATGAATGTAAGTATTGTATTGAAGATCATGATGTTGAGGCTTTTTGTTTATCTGCGGAAGCTATGGAAAGTTATATTCAAATGCAAAAGGGGAGGAGGAGTATGAAATGATGTCGAAGGATAAACGATTTGAATTGTTTCCTAATCCAAATAATGGGCAAGTTGATATTGTTGATTGGGTTGAGAGTAAAGAAAAAATTTAGGATATTTCTGACCATTATCTTTACATCATAATCGTTTAAAGCAAGCGACACCTGGCCAGAATAATCCAACAAATGTCGCCAATAAAAAAGAATATCAACTTTTTCTTCATCCGATTTTGATTGAATATGATTACTGTATTGGATTTCTTAAAAGATTAAATGGAGGATTTTGAATGACTGAAAAACAATTTAAATGTCATCTAGCAGTTGTTGGTGTTCATATTGGTGTAGGTACTGATGAACATGACTTAACTGGTGATGAATGTAGAGATTTATTAAATGAACTGTCGACAGAAAATCGACAGTTAAAACAATTACAAAATGAATTATATGATTTCAGAATGGTCTACAATGCTTTACTATTTAATAACTGGCATAAACACAATGAAATTGAAGTATATAAAAGTAGAAGACATAATGATGGTACTTTTATATATGAATGGTTTATTGTAGTTGCAATATTACCTGATGGAAAACAAGTAACAAATCATTATCACATTAAATATTGGGATTATTTCAAGATTCCTGAATACGCTATGGTGAAAGATAAATTTGATGGACATACAAGTCAAGATGTTTTAGATAGATTAAAGAGTTGGTTGAATGACTGAAAAACGATTAGTATTAACTGAAAAATATTACTATCAAAAAGGAATGTTCAGTACAGAAAATGAATTATTCTATGAAGAAAATAAAAGATTAGGCTATTTTGAAGATGAAAAAGAAGATGAAGTGAAACAAAATAATCATAAAAAAACTGTAGATAGATTAAATGAATTAAAGGAGTTAAATATCGAATTAAAAAGAGATAATAAAAAATTAAGAAAAGAATATGGTAAATTACGCCATAGACATAGTTTACTTCATGATAATTGCTTAGAATTAGAAATTGAAAGAGACGATTTAAAACAATATAAAAAAGAAGTAGAAGAAACATTACAAGATGAATTTAACAAAAGAGATAAGGAAATGAATCATTGGGCAGAAAAAGGAGACTTGCAAGGATACAGAGCAACACAACTTGAAAGAGGAACAACTGAAAGAATTGCCCGAGAATTGGGAGTGGAATTAAAATGAGACAACAAGTCAATACATTAAAGATATCTGATTTATTTAGCGATACACCATTAGTATTAAAAGATGAAGATGGGAAATACTATGAAGTACATTTTAGCGGGGAAGCAATTGACGGATGGGACACACCCATCTTAACATTCCTTAAAAAAGGTAAAAGAATTTACAAAAAAGATTTGGGGAGTTTAGCAGATGATTAAAGATTTTATCAGGACACTCATGAAATTAAGAAAAATATGCAGGAAATATCGGATACCCTTTAATGATCTACCTGATGTCCTGGAAGAATATATTGCATATGACAATGAAGAATACTTGGAAAAATTAAGGAATCAATAAATATGAGATATGAAACACAAGAAGATAAAGAAAACGATTGTTTAACTTTAATAGACAACGAAGAAGAATTAAAAACATCATTTGATAGTGAAATTATATTATATCCTTTAGATGGTGCTGAACAAGTTGTTGATAAGTTAAACTGGTATGAATTATTAGTTGAAAAAATGACAGAGCATTTGAAATATTATGGTTTTGAAAAGCATGATTTTGAATTATTAATTGAAGAAGTGGAGTTGGATTTAGAATGAGTATTATTTTCAAAGATTGTGAATACCGGTTTGAAGAAGGGAACAAGTTGTACTGTAAGAACAAATCCGATAAAGGTGAATGTGATAACTGTAAAGAGAATGTACATCTTAATTGCCAAAACTACGTGGCAAAAAACGATATGTGTTTATTATACTTTGAATTAGGGGTATCAGAAGTTAGTCAATACGATGAATGTGCTGAAAAGATAATCTACAATGACAAAAAATTGCAACAAAAATGGTCCAATTAGATGATAAAATGACTGAAAAACAACATTGGAAAAGTAATAATCTATGTTTGATTGAAGAAACTACTGGTGTTTCTTTGTATGGTACTGTATGTACAGACATGGATTTTATTGCTAAACAATTAAATGATAAAATTGATACAATTGAAAGATTAAGAAAAGAAAATGAAGAGTTAAAAAAAGATTTGTTTGAAGCTTTTAATCAATCAAAGTATATAACGGTACAGAAAACTGTCATCTTTGATTTAAAAAAAGAGAATGAAGAGTTAAAAAAAGAATTGGTGGAATTTAAGAAATGGGAAAAACATATTGGTGATGTCAAAATGGAAGAACTTGACAGAGTATTCAAAATGAGTATTTATGAAATAGCAGAAGCATTTGACTATTATAAAGAAAGAATAGAAAAACTGGAAAGGAGTTAAAAGAATGACAATCGATTTAAAACATAGTTTTATTTTACAAAAACAAATCAAAAACGCCATTAATAAAATTTGCAAGAGCATAATATCCGAAATTGATAAAGACCAAGAACTTAACATCTGTAAAAGAAGTTTTGAGATAGAATATAAAGATGGTAAAAAATATCACGTAAGTTTAGAAGTTAAGGAGATAAAAAATGACATTTGAAGACCACAAAATGGCTACTATATTAATAAATGATGCTGAAAAGATAATCTTTGAAGCAGAACAATTAATAAAAACCTATCAAAACACTATGAAAAGACATGAAAAAGAGGGAAATCTTGTCCTGGCCAATAGTGTAAAAGGAAGCATTATTGGAATAGTAGCATTACTTTCAAAAATAACTGACAAAAATTCATGTGATTATTTTAAAGAAATTTTTCCTGAAGACTGGGAAACAGGGGATAAGGAATAATGCCGAAAATTTATTCTGATGTGGATGTATTAACATCTGCTAAAAAAAGATTAACAATAGCTTTCCAAGAATTTGACAATTTATACTTTAGTTTTAGGGACACAAGGAGTTAAAAGAATGACATTTGAAGACCACATACGAAGCAAAGCAATGCCAACAGAACCAATATCATGGGATAATAGTTTACATTTAGAACCCATAGAAATTAACTGCAAACAAGACAATGAAGAAAAAAAGAAGATACTCTTGGAAGCAATAAAAAGCGTGAAAAAATGACTTATTACCAAAGAATAAACTTAGGCAATCATCGTGATTTCGTAATCAAAAACATTGACGAACCCGAAACCTACGGAACATTCCAGTTCGGAGATGAATATGATAAAAAATCAATGGATGAATTCATTGAAAAAGTAAACAGAATAATAAAAGAAAATCAAGAATTAAAAGAAGAAAATAAATTTAAGTCACAAATGGAAGAAACTTTACAAAAACATTATGATTATGCAGAATTTCAAAGACTAAAATATTTAAAGAATGCAGAAATTCACGCTGTGTATAATATGTTAAGGGTCACAATTAAAGACATTGCAGATGAATTAGAAGTTGATTTAAAAAATAATAAATTGGATTACAAATCAGCTTTTAATAAAGGAATGGATCATGTAATTAAAAATCATCCGGAGGGATTATTTAAATGAATATCGAAGAAATGACTCTTGAAGAAAAACTTGAATATTACCAAAGACAAACACATCAACTTAAAAAAAGAAGAGATGATGCTATTGATAAAATAGAATATTTAAATGGTTATATTAAAGAATTGCATCAAGAGATTAATAGTTTAAAATTTGAAAATGCTAACTTACAAGAACGAAACAACAGGCAAAAAGACACCATAACAAAACAACAAGAACAAATAGATAATTACATAGACATCAAAGCAAAATTAAATGCTAAACTCATGGAATATGAAACCAAAGCAGAAGAATATGAATTAAGTGCATGCGGTTGTGGAAGCAAACATAACTGGATTAAAAAAACAGCATTAGAAGAATTCAAAGAAGAACTATTCGGAGAGGAAGTGAAAGAATGAAATATTCAATATTCATGACTAAACTTGTATGTACAGATGCATTACTTGACAATTATAAAAAAGAAGATATTACTGTAGAATGTAATAAACTTCCCAATACTGAGATTCCAGTATTGGAATTTAAAGACAAACAAGGCCATGTAATTGATAGTATTATATTAAGATAATAGAATGGGGTTATATCAATGGATCAAATAGCAGATGAAAATTACTTCTTTAAAAATTCTAAAATTATTACATGTCAAAAAGAATTACAATGCTTAATATATCAAACAATAATAAACCGATTTAAAGATAAAATAAAAGAAGAAGAAAACTTACTAGAATATTATATCAAACGAAATTATTCCCATGCCACAATTGACCGACAAAAAGTAAGAATTGATACATTAACAGTATTAACAAATGAATTAATAGACATCCAAAATGGAATAAAAAAGAACATAGGTAGTGAAGATAATGACTGAAAGACTAGAAAAAGATTTTCCAAGAGTAATAATCCACGAAAAACCTGCACACCATGATTATTCTAATGAATTAGATAACATCTTTAAAAAGTTAGCTAACGATACACCTGAAGAATTATTAGAATTAAGAAAACAACAAATACAAAACCACAGTAATTCTGGTCAAGTTGTTTACGCATTTAACGGTTTAGTTAACCTCATCGGACAAAAAGATACTGAATACAATTGGTTACTCATGAAACAATTTCACGAAGAATTAATCCAATTACATTCCCCCGTTTATTTAAATGTCCCAGTTAATACAGAACCATTACATAAATGGGAAACATGGTCAATTGGAGAATTATATGAAAAATATTGGGACCTTGCAATAAGTAAAGGATGGGAAGACTATTATGGTTATAGTGACTTATCACTTAAGAATGTATTTGATAATGTTAAAAATTATCATGTTGTAGATATGTTGAATGATTTAGTAGTTAATGACCATATAATCTGCGGATATGAATTGCGAAGTTTTATGAACTGTGATAGTGATAATCGATTATTAGAACCAGTTAATCATCATTATTCAGATAAAATTATTGAGGTTAAATTAAAAGAAAAATTCACATCAATGACAGAATATCATAATAGCATTTTAAATAGAGGAGAATAAAAAATGAGTATTCTGGAAGCCCCTGCATTCAAACATAAAAAAATAATATTTAAACAAGATAATCTTATAACCCTCCAAGAATCTAATTTCCTTACAGAACAAATTATAAAAGATGCTCATAAAATACCAAAAGAAATAGAAAACCAATATACATTTTTAGGCCAACAAATAAATGACATGCCATTTAAACAAGAATTAGATGAATGGATATCATGCCCTCACAGACTGAGAAGACAAATTGAAGCCATTGGAGTTTTAAGTTTTTGCACTAATCCACTTAATCCATGGTTTAACATTGGATTATGGAATGTGAAATGTTTGAAAAAGAATTGTGATTTAGAAAAAATATGTGAATGATGATCTAAAAAATCATTCTATAAACATATTTTAAATTTTTTTTTGTTACAATAGTACCAAACCACCACCAAACATAATAATATGACATCAAAGATAATTATCAAAAATACTGAATACGCTGACAGTCGAACAGCACCTGAAGATATAACCAAAGAAAAACTATACGATGCCACCGAAGAACACATCAAAGATGTTCAAAAAGCAATGGACTTCTTCGCCGGAAAAATCCACGAAGCCGGATTAAAACATGACTTCACAAAAATATCATACTTCGACGAATACGCAGAAGATGTCTTATCAGAACACACAGATGAAGACTTCAAAAAAAGGCCTTGGTATCAAAGACACATCTACGAAGAAAGACATCACTTAAATGCAGATTGCCCATTAGATGTAACATTAATCGACATTTTTGAAATGATATCTGATTGTGTAATGGCAGGTAAAGGAAGATTTGGAAGAGTGACACCGGAATATTTGAATTTAAGTGATCCATCCATTTTAATCAGAGCTTATTATAATACTGTGAAAATGTTGGATGATATTGTTGAAGTAAGCAATGCTGAAGACTTAAACAAGGAGGAATAATATTATGACTTTTGTTCCTCCGTCATGGTGGATGTTAGGACTAACAAAAATAGGATATCTTTTAATACCATTAATATTGGGAGTATTACTGGCTTTATATGGATTAATGAAAGATAATATACTTATTGTAATTATAGGAGTTATCATAGTTATTGCAGGATTTGGATTAGCAAGTATGGCATGGCACAACAATTACGAAGTACCATCCGTCCAGGAAAAAATAATAACTGTCTCGGATTATCAAATCAAACCAAATATAGGAAAGAATAAGCAAGGAATGATAGTTGTTGATAGTGCAGATGATCTGCTCCTAGTAACAACTGATGGTGAATCGTTCCTGAATGAAGAGAATTTTTGGTTTGGTAAATTCAATACTCGTGACTTATTTAACCAATTAAAATGTAATGGAACATATAAAATCCAATATTATGGTTGGAGAGAACCATTCTACAGCACATTCCCAAATATACTTACTGTGGAAGAAGTAATTGATGAATCTAACGCAACAAATAATAATTTCAACAAATATTCCGGTACCAATGCAGCCGTTGGAGGATGGTGGTTTTAAATGAAATCTGAAGCAAAAACAATAATTAACATTATAGATGCTGAAAAAACAGAATTAGAATATAAACAAAAAGAAGCAATGCAAGTTCATGATAATGAAGCAATCTATAGTTTAAAATTACAAATTCAAGCATTGGACTATATTATAAATAAATTATACAGGATTTATGAATTCACTGATGAAACTGCAATCCTTGAAATCTTAAGACAGAACTATGAGAAATGTGATACTGAACTCATAGCATTAAACGGTGAAAAATACATTGTAAAAAAAGATACTCCAGTTAGCATTCAAGAAAACTTATTACAATGGCATGAAGATATTGAAGATAAAACAGTTATTCCACCAGTTGCTAAAGCCATTAATTTAGATAATATTATTGAAATTAACACAATAAAAGAAGATTAAAATATAATATTTTATTGCAGGAAAAATTATGGATTGCAAAAGACTACCAGGGAATTATCTAAATATCAAAAATTACAATCTACCAAAAACTCATATCTCAGATAATCTCCCTGAACAATTATCTATCTTTAGAAAAGAGAATAAAATATTAAATGACGGTTTAATTGAATTATGTTACACAGATAGTGATGTAATAGTTATCATATCAAAAAATACTGTTGCATGGACTGAAACATTACATAATAAGTTATGTGAAAAATTTAATGTAATACTGACTTCTGTTGAAAAAAATGAGTTATTCGAACCAAGAAATTATAAATTAAATATAATTTGGATATATATTCCTAAATTTTATAATGATAAACATAATGATGATTTTAGTGTCAAATTCAAAAATGTGAACTTTTAGATGAGGAGGATTAGTGTAGAATAGGCACAGGCCACCTATGGTAATATGCCACTTTAATTAGATTACAATGGGTTAAATGTAATCATTTAATAATTAAGGGAAGACGTTGGAACTGTAGCAGCATATAAACGGGGGGCCAAGAGTGGGTGCAACTCCCACATCCTCCCTTAATATTATGTTATGGGGTCATAGCTTAGAATGATACTCCGGTAGGATGTATCATTTATAGAAGGAAGAGCGATTATCCTTAGCGGGATAAATTGGTGATGGTTCGAATCCATCTGACTCATTTTTGGGGATTGTAGCTCAGATAGAAGCTCAATGTTGTAATCTGCCGGCAGATTTTGAGTAGAGCGTAATGAGAACATTGAGGTCGGGGGTTCAAGTCCCCTCAATCCCATTTTGGGTGTTTAGTATAATTAGGCTAGTACGAATGGCTCCAGACCATTTAATGCAGGTTCAAATCCTGCAACACCCATATATTCAATAGGCGTGGTGGTCTAGCAATGGTTTTGATTCCATGTGTCAAAGGCACTAAGGAGCACTTAGATAGCGTAGGTTCAAATCCTACCCACGCCATCATTATAATATATTATATTCTTTACCCGCCAAGAACACATTGATTACAATAGTAAACTCCTGATTAGCAATCTCAACATCATCATTAATATAAATATAACCATTTTTGATGAATATTATGTCTAATAGCAACAATTTCATAAGACAAATTCATAGTGCCTAAAGGAGTCTCTTTAAACCTATCTCTAACTAAACATTGCATTATACAATGCATAAAATTTAAATTATTATTAAAATTAAACACATCAAATAATTTAGG
This sequence comes from uncultured Methanobrevibacter sp., assembly GCF_902764455.1. NCBI lineage: Archaea > Methanobacteriati > Methanobacteriota > Methanobacteria > Methanobacteriales > Methanobacteriaceae > Methanobrevibacter > uncultured Methanobrevibacter sp. The sequence continues at coordinate 115,038 of NZ_CACWVY010000014.1, read as the reverse complement.
AAGATAATCTAAATTAAATGATAAATTCCTCCTCTGCCCATCAAACATTTGTAATTCTAAAACTAATTTTATTTGACTGCCATCAGATTCTTTTTTTAAAAAATGATTTGTTACAATACCTGTAACTTCAAAAGTAGTATCATCCATTATCTAAACCTCCCGTATAATATTATATAAATAACTCTTTATTTAATTTTTAAGATTCACATAGATTTATTTTGATAAGATGTTACAATAGTACCAAGTTATTGATAAATATTAAAACTATGAATTCAGCAAATCAAATGCTCCAAGCAATCAAAAATAAAAAAGCATTATTGACAAAAGAAAAGAATGAATCAATCAGATATATTGAGGAATGTTATAAAAAAGACATGGAAACCTTAAACAAAGAAGAAAAAGAATGGTTAGAACAATTTGATGATATCCCAATCGAAGACATCTATAAAGAAAATAAAGTTAAAAAATAGTTGAAGCTTACATTGCAACCGAAGAAGAGTATATTAAAACCATTGAAGGAACAATGAAAGCAGACAAAGGAGATTATGTAATTACAGAAGTAAAAGGTGAACGATATCCTGTAAAACCAGATATATTCAATGAAACTTATGAGGAAGTGGAACAATGACAACAACCCATAAAACATGGCACAAGATCATCAAAAGACATAATGACTGTCGTGCAAAAATGATTGAACTAAACTTAAAAATCGAAGAAGGAATGAAAGAATATCTTAAAACAGTTGGTGAAACAGAAGATTTCATAATAAGATTCGAAGAGACTGGAACAATAAAATTAAACTGCAACGGAGATTTATTTAACTTGGAACAAATCTTTGATTTCTGTGATGTATTTAATTTATCATTGATTATTAATAATCGTGTTATAGTTGAAAATCATCTAAAAAATACTACTGAAATCAGAACTAACTACTTGTTTACTACTGGTAAATTAGAAGAGAAAACTACTGATTCTGGGGATTGATAGTTTTATGGAATCAATTGTAATATATGAGTTAATTCAAGAAGCTAAATCTATGAATAAATCAGTTAGATTAATTACAGATAAAGAACGGGCTTTTGAGAATGTTAATTTTAAATTTATCATTGGACCTGAAGATACTGTTACTTTTAGAAAGGGTAATGTTTTAAGGTGTAATGGTTGTGTAATTGATTTGAATTTTGTTGTATGTGCAATGATTGTTCCAAATAATCTTAAGCAAATGAATGCTACGACTTGGTGGATTGAGAATCCATATAAAAGTAATCCAAAAGGAAAAAGAACAAGGGATGATGTATATCCTCTTAAACCAGAAGGAAAAGAATATGTAGGGTGATTTAAATGACTTTCCAATTAGAACTAAGTAATAATAAAATATTCAAAGATGCCTTTAGCAGCATCCGCAAAATCATAGATGAAGTAATAATAGAATGTGACTCAGAAGGAATGAGACTAAACGCATTAGACCGCAGCCACATAACCTTTGTGAACATGGAATTTAAAGCAGAATTATTTGATGAATACCTTTGCGATGTTCCAGAAAAAATAAATGTTGATACTGAAGACTTAAATAAAGTTTTGAAAAAATGCAAAACATCTGATATTTTGAAACTTACTGTAGATGAAGGTAATGTAATATTAATTTTTGAAGGTGATGCTACAAGGAAATTCAAAATCCGATTAATAGATTTGGAATATGAATCTGCAACACCCCCAATGATTAACTATCCTGTTAATTTAACAATACCAACACAAGTTTTGAAAAATGCAGTAACAGATATGGAACTATTCAGCGACAAATTAACATTCACAGTAACACCCGATTACTTAATAATTTCAACAGAAGGAGCAACAGGAGATGCAGAAGTTTCATATATTCATGGAGAACATGTAAAACAAGTTTACAAATCAACATTCAACATTGATAGAATAAAAGACATGTTAGAAGCAAGCAACTTAAGTGAACAATGCGAATTATCTTTAGGTGAGGATATACCATTAAACTTAAAACTTAAACTTGTAACTGGAGATGGAGAATTAGGATTCCTCCTTGCACCTAGATTAGAAGAAGCTGATTAAATGTCAAAGAAAATAAAAAACTTCAACATTCAAATAGATCATCGTGAACATGATGACCGTATACGAAAAGCAGCATGTTATTACAAATCTAAAGGAGATACTGTAAATGTTAAAGAATTATTAATTGGGGATTATGTCTTCAATAACCAAGTATGCTTTGAATATAAAACATTAAAAGATTTCATAGGTAGTGTTGAAAGTAAACGTGTTTTTAATCAAGCAATAGACCAAACAACAAGTTTCCCATACCATTTTGTTATAATCGTTGCAAGTGACATGGAAAAACATGAATACTTCGATGGCCTTGATGGTGAAGCATATGTCTTCGGATGGGATAATTACGATGGAGCAATAGCAAGATTAAACACATTCACAACTGTTAAAGAATGCAGTACAGAAGAAAGAGCTATAAAATTCATGAGACAACAAGCACGAAAATGTATTGATAATAAACATGTTGTTAAAAGATTGAAACAGAAAACTGATAATCCTGCATTCAATTATTTAGCACTTACTAAACATATTGGTGATGATACTGCAGAGTTAATAGTTGATAATCTTGGAGTATATGATTTGGATGACTTATTACAATTAGATAATAATACTTTACAAGAAATTAATGGTGTTGGTAGTAAAAAAGCAGGGATTGTTATGCGTGCAATAAATAAGAAAAAAAGGGGATTATAATGAAACTTGGAATGAATGAAAGAGCTCCTTTGATTATAAATAATGTTAAAGAAGTATTAGATAAGATTAAGGATAAGATTAATGATTTTGCTTTATCTTTTCAATTGAATTATCATGAAGCAAATACTATTTTTTACTTGCGTAAAGTTGATGAGATTTATTTTGATGAATATTGGATTAAAATAAGTCAAAGCAATGGTACAGTAGCTTTCTTTAATTATGATTTTATTTTAGAATATTGTATTATTAATGCAGATGATGTGATTGATTTAGGAGTGGTTTAACTATGTTAAATAAGTTATTAAAAGATGAGGAATTTGGCAAAATCTTTTTTGCTGAATTATTAAATCAGAACGGTGCTGAAACTGGAATCGACACGGAAAGAATGTTTAAAGAATGGGCACGGGAGAATTCAAACAGTACTTTAGATGGAGTTGAATTAGAAAGATTCAAACAGAATCTAGTCAAAGAGATGCATTCATCTCCTGATGAAAATTTGGTTGTTTTAGGGGATGTGCTTGACAAAGAAAATGGGGATGATGATATGGAAGATATACCAATCAGTATTAGAGAACTTGAAGAAAAAGGAAAAGAACCAACTGAAAAATTAGCTGAACCGGAATATTATGCTGGAAATGGATTAAGTCCATTAGAAGCATTTAAAAAAGGATTATTATCACGTGAAGAAACAATTGGGTTCATCAAAGGAAATGTGATTAAATATACTGTTCGTGCAGGGCATAAAGAAAATGCTTCAACGGATATTGTTAAAGCAATTGATTATTTGGGGCATTTGAAGAGATTATATGAATCTGATGCATATTATATTGATAAAGTTGCTGAAAGAATGGTTATAAAAGCATTTGAAGGCCTTAATGAAATCGAGGATAAACAATGACATTTGAATTTTATTTGGGATGCATATGTTTTGGAGCATGTTTAATCGCAATAACTGTAGATAAAATAATCACAGCAATAGTTAGAAATAGGTGATTACTCATGAAAATTGAATTAAACCCTGATGAATTATTAGAACTCCTAAACGGAACAAATCAAACAATAGTTGATAGAATCAGATTAATTGCAGATGGGATAATTGAATCAAAAACAGATAAGGAAGATTGAATATGAAATGTAAATTTCCCGTACAAATAACTGAACATAAAACAGCACTTCCTGAAGAAACAATGAGGACAATAACACGTCTTCATTTAGGTTGTGCTTATTATAGTCAAGTATCTGACAAATGCGATTGCCCTTATGATGTATGCGCAATGGATTACCAAATAACATTAAAGGAGGCTTAATTGATGATGGATAAAAAAGAAGCAAAAGAAATGCTATCTCAAGTACTAATTGATTTTTTTGCATTAAGAGTAAATGGAGTGGATGAAAACTATCTTAATAAAAGAAGAGAATTAAGAATCAATAATTTTAGAGAATTAGCTGATAATGCTATTGAAAATGGAGAAAATACTCTTGGAACAGTATTCTTTTTAAATTATGATGGGGGGAAACATTACATATTATCCTTAAAATTAGAAGAAGGGGGTGGAAACAATGGTTAATATCTGTGGAAAATGCCAACACTACACAAGAACCAAAACAACAAAAGACGGAGAATATTATCATTACTGCGATAAAGTAAATGAACTATTCCCTCCAGAACAAGCAGAAGGAGAAACATCGGAAACTCCAACATTAAAAGTAAAATTCAACGACACAGCATGCGAACACTACCAAAAAAATAGGAGATAATCTTAAATGTACGATTTATTAAAATTCAACAAAAAATATTACTCTGACATAACCTCTGGAATAAAAACTCAAACAATAAGAAAACACAACAAAAAATTCAAAGAAAATCAAATAGTCAAAGCAATCTTCCCAGGAACAGAAAAAGAATCCTACATTCAAATAACAGATACAGGATACAAACAATTCAAATACTTAAATGATGAAGATGCAAAACTAGAAGGATACAAATCAGTTAATGAATTAAAATCAGAATTACTGGACATATACCCAACCTTAGATAATCTAACACGAATTTACTATATCCGGTTTAAAGTAGTTGATATTAATGCAAGATAAAGTATTATGGTATGTTCGCACCTGTTGGGATTCATATCGCTGTGCGGATAAAGATGAAGTAAAAAGAATTGTTAAAGAAGTCATTGAAGAAAATCCTGATATAAATGATTTTGTTAAATTAGGAGTAATCGCCAAAAGACGCTGCATAGGAGAGTTATAAATGGTTTATTTAGATTCAGTTAAAATAATGAGATGCGTAGAACTAGAAACAGTCACAAAAGATAAAATAACATTTAAAGTAGATGGAGAACAATTGCTAAACAGAGTATATGAAGATATTAGAATAGACCTAAAAGATAATGAGGGACCAATCCAAGAATTAACATTTCAAGATGCACCATTTATTCAAATATACCCAAATGAAATATTTGATGAACAAACCTGCAGAGAATTAGCAATTGAAATACAAAACAAATTAAATAATCAAATTAAAACACAATTAAACTTAAAAGATTAAAAAAAAAGAATTAATAAAAATTCATGTGATTTTCATGAGAGACCGAAGTGTGGAATATTTACTAGGATTATATGAAAAACCTTATGTAAAAGGAGAAAGAAGAAGCAAAGAAACAAATCGTAATTTAAGACATGAACAGAAAAGGAAAAACAGGCACTTAATATTTGATGAATTATGCTTAGAACTATTCAATGATTTTGATGAATTATGTCTTGAAGCAAAAACATTAATATTATCACCAGACCAGAAAAAATTAGTCAGATATTTAATTGACGAATTCAGCAGTAAATTTAAACAATTACATCATACAGCTTCAGAAAAATGCATAATCTTAGCGTTTATGTTTTATGTTAAAAAAGTTGAGAACAGTAAAATTAAATTGCAAAGTTACAGGATAACAAAAAAGTATGGTTTAACAGATCAAGTTTTTGAGATTATAGTTTGCCGTTTATTAGAATCTTTTATGAAGAAAATTCCAATTGTTCCACGTGCTCATAAGGTAGATGAGCATGATATTTTAGTTAGAGAAGGGAAGCGATAGTTTATGTTTAGTAGTGTTAATATCTGTTTAAATCCTCCTACAATGGAGGTTGTTGAAGAAGATTTATTGGATAATAAGGAAGTGTGTGAATTATTGGATAGTTTGACGGATTATTTTTCTCAGACTAATGTTATTTATGATGCAGAGTTAACAGTTACTAATTGTGAGTATGAAACTGTATCTGGGGATTTTGGTGTTTATCGTAAGCGTAAGGATTATAGTTTTAATTTGCGTTTGTTGGTTAGTGTTAAATTATTTTGTGATAGGATTGTTTTTGAGTTAGCTAATGGTTTAAAGTATACTGTGTTGGTTGGTGATGATTTTTTATTTTTCTTGGAGTGGGAGGATAGTTTTTATGATTAAAAAGAGATTTGATAGGATTATTTTTATGTGGTGTCCTTTTCTTTTTTTTATAAAAAAAGAAACAAAAAAAATTTTATACTGATATATATTATATATGTACTAGTATATAATAGTTTATAATTTATATCAACTATATTTTTTTTAATATATATGGAATGTTTCCGCTAGATATTAATATACTAATAGAGAAGGTATTAAAAAAACTTTTTTTTATAATTTTTAATGATAATCCATGTGTAATGAAGAACTAGTTGATGATGAAGTTGAAGAAATAGAAAACACAGACAAATGTCCGGAATGCAAGACATTAACAATAGTCCGTAGTGAAAACCGAAGCTATGAATACTGTGAAACCTGTGGTTTAATCACCCGTGCTAGTTACGACTATGCAGCCGGACTTAAATTAGATTTACCTTACGGATTATTAATTATCTAACACTTATCATATTATTTACCTCAAAAAAGAAAATTGGGAGTTTTTCAGAGTAAAAAAAAATATTCATATACAAAATTAAAAAAAACCTATTTTGCTTTTTCGTACAATTTTAAATTACCAAAAAAAATTATATTACAGTTCTTTTTACTCCAAAATTCCCCATTTTCTTATAAATGTTGTGGAGAACACAACACCAACTATTTTCTTAATTTCAAGTAAAATTGTCAATTCAATGATTTAACTATTCTGGTGTTTAATGTGGATTTTAGGCAGTTCAAATCTGCCCCACAACATTCTTATTTTATAATTCAAAAAAAAATTTAAGGAGTCAAGATATTATGGTGGAATCTTTTAAATACAAATCGAAAATAGCAACTGCTGTAGCATTTCTTGCTACAATCATAGTAAGCCTTGGAAAAGATGGATTAACAAAAATCATACCCGCAGAATACGTATGGATAATCCCAGTATTAGTTACTGTTGCTTCATGGATTCTAGCACAAAAAACCGAAGACCATAGGGTTGTTGTAGCTGAACAAAAAGCAATTGAAGATTATAAAAATGAAATCATCACAACTGATGATGATGATGTTGATGTTGATCCAACTATCAAAGAAGATGAACTAACTGATGATGATGTGATAGTTGGTGACGAAAATGGCTGCTAATTGTTTTGATGAAGATGAAATCATAGATATTGACCCTGCAAGTAACTATGAAGAAATACAAAAGGGTGATGACTAATGAGTCCTGCAAAACAAGAATCATGCTACTATGAAGAAAGAATCAGTAACCTTGAAAGAGATGTTGCAGAACTCAAAGCAAGAATGGATAATAAAAAAGAAGACATCCATGACATCAACAAAGAACTACAATATGACCGTAAACAACAAATTGAATTAGTTGAAAAGGTAACGGAAGTGACAGTACTATTAAAAGCAGGTCAAGAACAAAGAGATGCAAACAATGAAGTTAACAATCAAAAGTTCAATGACCTGGAGAAAAAAATAGATAATCTAACCGATGAATTAGATGAAACTAAAACTCAATTAACAGATACAAAAGAACAATTAACAGACTTCGTAGCAAGTCAACGAAGCTTCAGAAACACCATGACAGTAGGAATACCAATCGCAATAAGCTTCATAGTAGGAATATTATTCCATTTATTAAAAATTTAAATTTTTATTATATATTTTATTTTTATTAATGCTCATTAAATCATGATTTAATGAATTTTATAAAGGGTTTGGTATAAATTGTTAAATTATTTTTGGAGGACATCAAAGAATGAAAATCGAAAAAATAAAAATAACAGACCTAGTACCAGCCGAATACAATCCACGAAAAATAACTCCTGAAGAAAAACAGAAGTTAAAAAATAGTATTGATAACTTTGGAATAGTTGAACCAATATTAATAGCTTTATCTGATAATGAAATCATTGGAGGACATCAAAGATTTGACGTCCTATTCGACCAATACCTATTAGATAACAATATCTTCAAAGAACTAAACCTCTTACGATTAAATGAAAGTTTCGGATGGGTATTCCCAGACAATGATAAATCATTAGAATCAGAAGATATGAAAAAAGCATTAAACCTAGTATTGAATCGTGTAAGTGGAGAATGGGATGAAAATAAATTACAAGCCATCTTCACAGAATTAAAAGACTCCGGATTCAACAACATGGGTTTAACAGGATTCAACAACGATGAAATAACTGGTTTCACAGGATTAAAAGAACTAAATGAAGACGCAACTATTGTTGAAGAAGACATTCAACTTGACACATCAATGATAATCCCTGAAGATGAACCAGAATACGATGAATCCATCGCAGATAATATTGAAACAATAACTTGTCCAAGGTGTGGATATGAACTCCCAAAAGAGGAATATTCACAATAAACCTAAAGTAATCTCAACATTTAGTGGATGTGGTGGAAGCAGCTATGGATACAAACTAGCAGGATATGAAGTCCTACTCGCAGTCGAAATGGACACACATGCAGTAGCAACATATCAAAAAAACTTCCCAAACACACCAATCTATTACGGTGATATCCACAAATTAAGTGTTGAAAAAATCTTCGACATAACAGGATTAACTCCTGGTGAACTAGACCTATTCGACGGGTCACCACCATGTCAAGGATTCAGTACAGCTGGACAAAGAGACTTTTGTGACTTCAAAAATCAATTATACCATGAATACATCAGACTACTAAGAGGATTATATCCAAAGACATTCGTAATGGAAAATGTCTCCGGAATGGTCAAAGGTAACATGAAGATCATCTTCAAAGACATCCTACGTGAACTAAAAAATAGTGGATATGATGTTCGTGCAAAACTAATGAACGCACAATACTACAACTGCCCAACAAGTCGGCAAAGGATGATATTCATAGGTGTAAGAAAAGACTTAAAGATACCTGCAAGTCACCCAAAACCAAAAACCCAACCAATACCATGTAAAAAGAGTATTGGACATTTAGAAGGTAAAATTAAACCTAACAACTCAAGCATCACAAAATATAGTATTTACTTACGACCAGGACAAAAGTCCGGTGATGTTCCAAACTTCCCAACAAAGACAAGGGACATATACAGATTATTGCCGAATAAACCATGTCCAACAATCACACGAAAACCTCAACTCGTCCATTATAAAGAAGACAGAGAATTAGATGTAAGTGAACTAAGCATACTTCAAAGTTTCACTTATGAGGATAATGATTTCAAATGGATTGGTAGTGAAAATCAAGTTAAAGAAAGGATAGGTAATAGTGTACCACCAAACTTAATGCGTGCTATTGCAGAGCATATCAAGGTGAATGTGTTGGATAAAATTTCATAATTTTTTTTTAATTTATTAGTATTTTTTAGTATATAAAAAAAGGAGGGTTATTCCTTATGGCAAAGACTAAATTAACTCCACAGCTGCAAGCAGAGTTTTGTAAAGCTTTAGAAAATGGAGCAAGCATATTAGGAGCTTGCGGGCATGTTGGAATAACTGAACCTACTTATTATAATTGGATGCGCAAAGCAGATGAAGCAAAGACAAGAACTAAATTTGTTAAGTTCAAAGAATGTGTTGAAACTGCAAAGGAAAAAGCATTATTCAACTTTGAACAAGTTATTGTCTCTGCTAGTATGGAACATTGGCAAGCTGCAGCATGGATGCTTGAAAGAAGGTATCCTAACATGTATGGTAAACGAGATAAAATTGAAGCTGATGTTAATCATAAAGGTTTATCTGGTCTTGCAGATGCTATAGCCATGAGTAAAGAGAAGCATAGGCGAGAAGATGAAGCAGACTAAACAATATTTTGAATATGGTGAATTTGGAAGAACTGCTATAAATTTTCTTGAGAATAGTGATGCTTGGATTAATGTTGCTCATGGATCAGTGAGGTCCGGTAAGACAATTACATGTAATGCAAGATGGTTAACTTTTCTTGCTGAATCTAATTCTGATGAATTCCTAATAAGTGGTAAGACATCATCATCTTTGAAAAGGAATGTTATTAATCCATTAATGGCAATGATGAATACTGAGGATATTCCTCATGAGTTTCATCAATATGATGGTGAATTAATCATTGATGGTAAAACCTGTTATTGCATGGGATTCAATGATGAGAAAGCCGTTGATGTCATCGCAGGTATGTCTGTCGGGGGATGGTTAGCAGATGAGATAGCAAGATGCCCACAATCTGCCGTGGAGATGGCCATATCACGTTGCAGTGATATTGGAGCTAAAATGTTCTGGAATACCAATCCAGATAGTCCTTACCATTATCTTTTCACTAATTACATTAACGACCATGAATTATTAAAATCAGGAACAGTCAAAACATGGAAGTTCCTATTAGATGACAACCCAAACTTACCACCAGAATATGTAGAAGAATTGAAACGTGTTAATCAGAAATCTGAAGTATTCTATAAAAGGAATATTCTTGGTGAATGGGTTATTGCCGAAGGAGCAATCTATGACATGTTCGACACTAAAGAAAATGTCTTTACATGGAATTACTTAAATCATGATTTTCCTGCAGATCAACAAATTCATGAAATCAACATATGCTGCGACTACGGAGTAAGTACCGTTACAACTTTTGGAGTAATGGGCATACATCGTGATATCGCTCATGGTAACACCTACTATTTATTAGAGGAAACCTACTATGACAAAGAAGATATCGGTGTAGCACAATCAGACTCCGAACGTGTAGATGACATTGTAATGTTACAGGACAAATACCACCTGGACAACAACAGCACAATCTATCTACCTCATGATGCAGCAAGCTTAAAAACTGCTTGTCAAAAAGACAATCGTGTTAAATTAAAAATTAAAACTTATGCTCCAGATACCTATGAGGATATTAAAAAAACACAAGACCTCATAGCTAATAGGAGATTCTTAATACATCAAGACTGTGTAAATAGCATAAGTCAAGTTCAAACTTATAGTTGGGATAAGAAAGCTCAACAAAGAGGAGAAGACAGGCCATTAAAACTCAACGACCACTGCCCCGACATGTGGAGAGGCGGATTATACGGTCCTGCAAATATAACAACCAACGCAACACCATTAGGTGTAATCTACTTTTAAGGAGACCATAAATTATGTTTGATAATTTTCGTATGAACATTAAATCAATGTTTAAACATGAAAAAGTAAATCCTGTACTTCGTAAACCTTACTTGGATAGTTTATATCAACAGTACATACAACAATATAGTTTCATGTTTAACATTGTAAATAAAACAGCTGGACATTATGGTTTCTTTAAAGAAGCAACAGACAATCCATATGTCTACAGTTGTGTAAATGCAATCAGTGATACATTTTTGATTAATGGATTTAAAATAAACAATCCAGATGAATTCACAGTAAATATTCAAAATGTAAGATACTTAACCAATTTATTCAATCAACCGGAAAGCAATGAATCTGCAATGACTTTCCCAATATTCCTGAAACAAATAGTTAACAGTCAAGAATTAATAGGAGACACATTCATTGAAGTTAACTATGATGACTTCAGCTATAATGATAACAATTACAGCATCATAACTGGATTACAATATGTACCGGCCAGTCTGTTAAGATGGTTTGATGATACTGCCCAGTATGGGTTTCGTAACAAACCAAATATTCGTTATGAGCCGGATGAATTAATCCATATCTACGAACCGGAATTAGAATTAACTGATAGTAAATTCGGTGTCAGTAAATTAGAGAAAATCCAAAAACCATTGATTATGATGTGGCTTGGATTAGATTATAATCAAAAGATTATGGAGCATGAAGGTATTGATCCAACTGCAGTATTATCATTCCCTGAAACAATGGATGATGATATGTTCAATCGTGAACTGCTCCGTTTGCAAGCTATGATTCAAGCTCAAAAACAAGGTGGTATGTTAGCAGTTAAAGGTGCAACATATCAATCAGCTAATCTTACTAATAAGGATATGGATTATGTTAATACGATGAATATGTGTCGTGATATGATTGTTAGCTTGTATCGTGTGCCACCGGCAATGATTGGAATCATTGAAACCGCAAACCTTGGAAGCGGAAATGGGGAAGCTCAAAAAGAACAATTCAAAAACGTTATGAATGCAAAAGCTAAATTTTATGAAGCAGCATTCAACAAGACATTGGGTCGTAATGGTTTTCAGGAAGTTTTCCAATTCAATGAAATGGATATTGAAGATGAATTGAAACGTGCTAACATTGAATCCACTCAAGTTCGTGATGGTATCTGTACTGTTAATGAAGTCCGTAAAGGTTATGGTTGGGACCCTGTTGATTGGGGTAATGAACCATTAGGATACGGTCAAGCAGGAGTTAACCAATTATTTGATATTGAACAGAAAAGTTTAAAATTAGAAAATAAAAACTTACAAAAAGCCTTATTAATGGAACGATTAAGGAACGAATATCCATGATAACTGTAAATGACTCACAATCTCTCACTAGTCAATTATTAATTGATGAATTAGAGTTATGGGGATTATTTGATAGTAAAAGTATTAGTGATGATAAAACTAAAAGATACTATCAATTAATCGATGATTTGTTGGATAGTCAGATTGGTGAGTCAATCGCATGGTTACAATCAGATGAAGCGAAAGAATACTTCTTTGAACAAGTAGAATTGCAGAAAGAAATATTCGATGCATTAGAAGATTCATGGGATACAATATTCGACGGCCATTATGAGAAAGTTGATGATTTACTCGATGCTATATATGATGAGGGTAAACGAAAAGGTTACTCTCAAATCAAGGAAACATTAAATTATACTGATGCGGATATTCAAGCTATCCGTTTAGCTAAAGATTATAATTATGATTTAATCCGAAATTTAACTAGTGATTTGCAGAATACAGTTAAGAATAAAATATTACAAGGAATTATCTCTGGTGAAAATCCTTATAGTTTATCAAGGATATTAACTAAAGCAGGTGTAACTAAATTAGATGGTTCACCATTCACAGCACGTCAACGTGCTACAATGATTGCTAAGACTGAAACATCACGTATGCAGAATACTGGTATGTTGCAGTCTTATGTTAATGAGGGTTATACTCAAGTCAAAATATTAACTGCTGAAGACAAGGATGTTTGCACTACTTGTCTTGAATATGCTTTCAAATTCAATAAAGATGAACCAAGAGTTTACTCTCCAGAATTACTTGAAAGAGAAAAGGTTCATGATATTGTTACATTAATTAAAGGTGGTAAATTCCCACCATTCCATCCTGTATGTAGATGTACTTATTTAACTGTTTGGGAAACTAAGACTGATGCTCCATCTAATCCGCCAATTATTAATTTAACTCCAATTGGTGCGGATATTAGGAGACAGGAATATGAGTTACCTGAACCTACAAAGGAACAGTTAATGAAAAATTTAAGGCCTCAGGAAAGGGAGAAATATGAGAATTGTAAGCGTAATATTCCAAAGCAAAAGGAATGGTTACAGAACAATCCTAATGCTCCTGCTGAAGAGATTGCTAAGCATCAGAAACGTTTAGCATTTTTGGAGAAGAAGTTTTTAGAGTTGAAGAAAAAAGCTTTAGGTGGAGAAGCTAACATTCCAGTTAAAAAACCTAAACCTAACGAACCTAAAAAACCAGTTGAAGAAAAACCTAAAAAAGAAAAACCAACATCCGAAGAACCAAAACCACAAACTCCAGTTGAAAAACCAACAAATAAACCTACTACTCCACAAGAACCAATTACTGTTACTCGTGGACAATTAGAAGATGGTTTAAATGAAACTGAGTTAAAAGAATACGATGACATTGTCAAACGTATTGAAAGAATTAATAAATGGTTAGCTAATGACCCATTAAGTCATGGGTTTACTAAAAGTGATGTTGACCGTCAAAAAGAGATTCTTCAAAATGGTAAAGAAAGGATAGAAGAACTTAAAAAACAAGCATTGAATTCTAAACCAAAAACTCCTAAAGTGAGCACCCCAACTGATGCTCCAAAACCTGAAGATAAACCTCAAATTTCAAAGATTAATTTTGATGAAAAAGTTTCTGAATTAAGAAAAGACTTACCAATTAGCAGTGAATCTTTTGATGAAATTCTTAAATGGTCTAAGAAAAGAGTTAAAAATAAAACTCGTTACGGCCGTGAATATGATACATCAACTGGTGAATTATACCCTCGTGAAACAAAAGGTCGTGAATATATCTGCCAATTCACAAGTAAAGATTCTCCTAATGTTGTAAGAATAACAAGTATGGGTAAAGGAGAAGATGGTATCCCATCATCTACTGATTTTAAATTAAGTCGTGCAAGTGCAAATCAAGATTTTCTATTTGTATCTAACAAAGAAATATGGTATATTCATTCCAATGAAAACTTTGGTTTGTCCTCATTAGCTACTAGTCAAAAAGAAATTGATACTATCTGCAGAAATGCATCAAGAGATGCTCGAAGTAGAGTTATGGATTTAGTGAGAGAAGGTAAATTATCTCGTGATGATGTATCTGCTTTACGTGAAGCACAAATGAAATTTGAAGGAGATAATCTTCTTAAAGCTTTTAGTAGTAAATCTTGGGAAGATAAAGGATTCATTGTTCGCCGTGCTCAAAGAGAAGATATTAAAACAGTTACTCGTAAATCATCTAAACCTAATACTAAAGAAACTGTGGATACTACTCATATTGATAAATCTAAATTAACTTATGATAATCTTAAAACTCCTGAAGAAATAGCTGTATTTTATGACTTGGAGTATGTGCCTGAACTTAATGCTAAAGGTAAAATTGTTAGTCAGAAATTCATTGACCATATGACTTATGTTGATCCAAGTACTGGTGAAAAATTTAATCATAAAATGGAGATAGTTTTTGACAGTACCTTTGTTGGACCTAATAGGCGTAAAGCTAAAAATTTAATTGATACTACTAATTCTGGACAATGTAAGTATGACCAGAAAGAGTTAATCCGTATTGTTAAAGAAGCACCAGAAGTTTATAAGTTTGCTACTGGTCAGATTAATTTCACTGGTAAAGACCGTTATGCTAATAGGTCATTCCAACCTAATGAGTTAGGAAATGCTACTTGGTATCGTAGTTATGAAATTAAGAATAATAAATACTATTTGAAAGGTGTTAATAGTATTATGATGCCTTATCTTCCTTTAAGTGTTAATCATGAGAATAGGGGTACTGCTAGGCAAACTTTGTATCATGAAATGAGCCATCTTTTTGATTATAGTTTAATAAAAGGTGAACCTCGTGATTTAATGGTTAAAGGTACTACTACTGGTTTGTCTCGTGAGGAAATTATAAAATTAAATCAGTATTTGAAAGCTGGTTATGGTCATGGTGTATCTGGTGATAAATCTTGGAAAGATGTTCAGAAAGATGAGTATGATTATCAAGGAAAAAATAATTATCCTCAGGAAGGTGCATCTTGGTACGGTACTGTTAGCAATGCTCCTGAACATTGGGCTGAAACTGGTAGTATGGCTGCAATTAGTTTAACTGATGATTTGACTGATGCAGTTATGGAAGATTACCGTCATAATAGTGTTAAGTTTGATGATTGGAGCAAGTATCATAAACCTACTTTGGATTATGCAGTTAAGAAAATAAAATCAATTAAACCTTCAATGTTTACTTATAAGAGTTAAATGGTTTAAAAAAGGTTAAGTATGATGTTTAACATATATAATAATTAATTGAGGTGTTATTTTGAAGATTAGAGATTTATTAAATCAGTTTGATTTATTCTTGAAGATTTCTGATGAAGTAATGGAATTGGAAATTGAAGGAAATTTTAAATCTTATTCTACTATGAAAGATGATGAATTCGGACATACTTATTATGTCTTTGAAGATAGTAATCATCGTGTGGAATTATCTGAAACTAATTATAATTGTATGTTGGTGTATAGTACTTTTCCTGACCGTGAGAGTCCTGCTCATGTGGTTTGTTATAATGACCTTGGAGGGATTGTTTCGGTAACTTAACTTATTTCTATTTTTAGATCATGTTTATTTTCTTGCATTAGCTATTTTGAGGTCACAACACATTTTTTTGTGTTCGTGGCCTTTTTTAATAGACCAACAATAATCATAAAAAATACTTTACATTCATTTGTTACAATAGTACCAACCCAACAACAAAATAAAACATGATGATAAAAACCGAAGTTCAAACCTTCAATATCATCACAAAAAAAATAGTGTGTACAAATCTTCTGTCAAATAAACCATTTAACAATCTCCGAAATTGTTAAAAACTGGAGTTTTCCGTGGTTTCTCCCATAAAACCAAAAAACCCGCATAATATTCATAACATATATTCCTCCATTAAAAGACCATGACAAATAATAAAGTTCATGGTCTTTTAATGAAACAATATCACAGTCATTTCGCTACTTTAAGACTCCACCTGAATACGTGGCTAAACTATTCAGAAGTACGCAATTTCTACATCAAACGACATTATTTTATGTCACCAAAAAAAATAGAGTTCCTCACTCTCTTTGTTTTTGACCAAACATACAGGGGATAAAACGTTACGTCATAAAACTGTCCTCATATTTTCCCCCCACATGTAATTGCTACAAAAAAAACTGCGACTTTGCTTTCTAAGTATCTTTTGCGACAAAACCAAATGAAAAACAAAAAAAAGGGAGAATCCTCTCAAAACTAATTTTATAATTTAATATTTTTTTGAAACATAAAAAAAAGGGCTTTTTTATAAAATTTTAAGACTTTAACAACTTTTCTCCCTTTAAGTTTTTTCATAGCATCTGTATAAATCTGCATAAAAAATATACAGTTAAAAAAAAAGGATTAACAATTTAAGAATCCAGTATTTTTTTCTATATTTAATCTCTCTTTTAAAATACAATATAAAATTCTTCATGTTAATCCTTTTTTCACCTCCTTTCAAAAATTATTTTAATTTAATCAGAATGTTCTTTTTTATATGAAATTTAAAACACCGTCTAGCTATGCTAAGAACTATTAAACTTCATATAACTTCACTTTTAAGCTAGTGAAAAGAACAAACCTTTAAAAAAACATTTTTTTTGTGATACAAAATGACAACCGCTGTAAAAGAATATCGTGTCTACGGATTACCCATTGAAGCAAAATCCTACGACATGAACGACGATGGAACATTAACAATAGTAGGTGTTGCATCCACCACCAACAAAGATTATGCTAATGAAATAGTATCACCAGAAGTTTTAGAATCATTAGCAAAACAAGCCGTTGGAATCAACATATATCGTGACCACAACCGGCGCTACGAAGGTGGAATAGGAGCAGTTATCGAAGCATGGGTAAAAGATAACCAACTTTGGATCAAAGGAACAATCCTATCAGAATATGCTCCAGGAATCAAAGAACGTCTAGACATTGGAATGAACTTTGGTTTCAGTATATCAGGATTCCCAAAGAAACAAAGAACACCTGAAGGCTTACTAATTGTTGATTATGATTTGAAAGACATTACCTTAACTTACATCCCAATGAACTGGGATACTTACGGTACTGTTGAGTATAAAAGCCAAAATTTGATAGCCAGCAACTGTTTGACTGGTGCATGTTATCATGCGATAAATAACGAGGTTGAAACAATGGAAAAGAAAGACAATGATAAAATTGAAGACAAACTTCCGGAAGAACCAGTAGAAGACAAAGGTATTAACGATGATGCTGGTTTATCTGAGGCTCAATTAGCTCAAGTGAAAGATTTGATTAATGAATCTTATAATGAGTTTGAGGGTAGAATAGTTGAAGTTATAGAACCAAAACTGGAACCATTAGCAAACTCTGCAGCAAACAAAGCAGCTGAAGAAGTAGGTAATCGCATTATTTCAGAGTTCAAAGCAAGTCAAGAATTAAATGAAAAAGACTTGGATGAAGAGGAAGAACCGGTTGAAGAATCTGAAGTAATCGAAACCGAAACTGACCCTGTCTCTACTGAAGAAGAGGAAGTTGAAGTTGAAGTTGAAAAATCTGAACCTGGTATGAGTGAACCAACAACCGGCAAACCTGAAGACGAAGAAAAAGATGAAGAAGAAATTGAAGAAAAATCATTAGATGAAAAAATTCATGATGAAATTGTAAAACAATTAAATGAAAAATCTAATACTTCAAAATTCGGTAAATTCCAACAATCACAATCTGAACCTCCAGTAATGGAAGAAAAATCTGTTAAACGTGATGGTTACGGAAGAAACCTTAAATTCGTATAATATTTTATTTTTAAAATCTTTTGTGTAAAAATTTTATTTTTTTTTTTATTAAGACCACAATTTTATTTTTTTTAATTAAACTTTTTTAGGAAACGTGATTAATATGGCTATGAATATTAAAGAATTAATTTTAGCTCAACAACCTGTAAATATGAGCTTTACTCCTGTAGTAGGAAAGAAAATGGATGAAAAATCCGCTGATGCAATGTTTGATGCTAATGGTAAATTAAGTCCTGGTTGGGCAGAACCAACTTTCGATGATTTCTTCACCAAACTTGATGAAGACCCTGTATTATTAGATCAATCCAGAATGATTAAAATGACTTCAGCACAACATGACTTAGATGACTTAGATGCTGACTTAGACTTTGAAGCTCAAAGAGACACCACTACTGGTAACAGTCTCAAATTAACTGATAATGAAATTCCTATTAAAAGGACTCGTAAACAGTTAACTGCACAAGCTTTACAAGCTATGACTGTAGTTACTAAAAACTTCATTGATGAGAACATTGAAAACGATGGTTTCATGTCCACTTTAATGAGCTTATTAGGTACTAAAACTGGTCCTGCAATGGAAAGATGGGGTATTTACAGTGACCCTAATGCAACTCCAGTTCAAGGAGAAGCATCTGGTTTTGGTATGACTAAAGGTTTAATTGCTCAAGCTATTGACATCAAAAAGGATAATACTACTGATGCTAATGGTCTTGCTAACCTTGTATACTCTAATGATGTTGTTGGGGGATTATTAGATGCTGCTGAAATGTATGTTGAACAAGATGGTAATATGAAAAATGCTAACATCGTTGTTCCACCTATCATGTACACCAGAGCAGTAAGAGACATCGCAACTCGTGAAACTGATTACGGTGATGCTATATTGAAAGATGGTAAAATCCCAATGATTATGGGAATGGAAGTTGTTCAAGATAACACTCTTCGTGAAACTAGAAATGGTTTCGATACCATGAAATTCACTAATGGTGAATATAAAGCAAATGGTTCTAATGTTACTGATATGAGATACGCTTTCATTGGTGAACCTTCTAACATTGCATTTGGTATGATGAGAGATATTGAAATGTACAGTCAATGGGATATCCGTGAAATCGGTTACATCGTAGCTATTCTTGCTAAAGCAGATGCTAAAATCCACAGAGATGAAGACACCCTTATTGTGCCTTTCACTAAAAATGCAAAATCTAACTCTTAAATATTCTGCTTAATGGAAGTTGATATTTATGACTGATGTAGATTACTGGTTAGATTTACCAGATAAATGTAAAACTGATAAAAGAGCTAGATTTAATTATATTATGGCTAAAATCAATGAAGATGGTGGAAGTTCAAATTCCACTTCTTCTGAAAACACTGATGACGGTGAATAAATCCCATAATATTTAATTAAATTCTTTTTTATTATTATTTTTTTTTAATATTTTTCAAAGGGAGGGATTATAACATGAGTTTAATTACTCCTGAACAATTAAAAACTAATTTAGAATTACAAGGGGTATCTGATTCTGATTTAGAAGATGAAAACAAATTACAATCTTTAATTGATTTGAAAACAAGTGAAATTATTGCTCTGACTGGTTTACCAGTTAACCCTGTAAACAAAAAACAGATCATAAGAAAATTCACTGGTGATTTATTTGAATCAGATTGGTATCCTATAAGTGAAGTTACTTCTTTTAAAATTGATGGAATTGAATTAACTGATGATGATTATGTATTGGATGAAGATAGTGGTGTCTTTTATCTTAATAATTACCACAATGGCATGTTGGTTATTGAATATATTCATAAACTATCTGATGAAGCTATTCAATCTAAAATCAATCCTTTAATCTCAGATATGGTATTATATGGATTCACTGCATTGGATAATAAAACTGGAGACATATCAAGTATTCATGAATCCGACCAATCAATAAGTTACGATACCAGTAACAGTCTTGGTAACAGGATTTATGCAAGAATTGATAATTTGAAATCCAGTTACAGTTCATGTCGTGTAAGATGGTTAGGGTGATACTTTATGCCGGTCTTTTTCCCAAACGAAGAAATCGAATTATACGGCCATGGTGAAGATGATTATGATTATCATGGACCCAAAGGTGATTATATTCTTCGTGAAACAGTTAAAGGTAATTTTTCACCATTAAACCCTTCATCAAGTTTAAAAGAATTTGGAAAAATATTAACCGATACTTATAGGTTAATATTAGATGAAAATACTGAAATCTATGATACTGATTTAGTTAAAGTCAATGGTGTTGATTATGAGATAATTGGAACACCAGAAAATTGGAATCATGGATTATTACCTCATAAAACAATACTTTTGCAGAAATTACGGAATAATAGCAGAGGATAAAAGAATGGCTAATGGATTAACATTAAAAGTTGATTTTAGTGATAACTATTATAAAAAGCTTGGTTTGAAAAATGGTAATGGTTTTGAAGATGCATTAGATAAAGGATTGGAACATTCTATGTCTGATGCTGAAAACATTATCAAAAGAGAAGTGCCAAGACCGGGACACAGTATGTCAAGGTCTGTTCCACAGTACAAACCAACAGGTAATTTGCAAAGAAGTATTCACAAAACGAAAAAACAAAAATGCTCATACGAATTAAGGAGTAATGCAAGGAGCAGAGGTGTTTTATATTGGCCTTTTGTTAATTATGGGACTAGTAAAATGCCTGCTAATCCATTTCTGACTCGAACTGTTAATAAGATTGCTCCTAAAGTGAAAGAGTATGTTCTAGAAGAATTAGCTGCTATGGGCATTTTTGATTAAAAAATAATTTATTTTTTTTAAATAAAGTAGTAAAAGGGTGAAATGAATGCATATCCTTGAAAAAGCATTTATCACTTTACTACGCAATCATCTACCAATACATAACAAGTATATCTTCACAGGAAGTCGATATATTGCTTCAGACAATACGCCATGTGTATCGGTACAGGTAGCAGATGAATCATATATTCGTAAACATTATGTTGAACTGGATCATGTCCAACATTTACGAAGATTATACAATGCTGATGTCTGGGTTAATATCTGGTGTAATACTGAAGAAGAAAGAACTAGTCTTATTGATGCGATTGAATTACGATTTAATCAATTAGAAGCTAGTCATTACACTACTTGTTCTAATTTTAATGATGACTGGTGTAGTAAACTTGATAGTGAATGTGAAGTTTTAACTTCAGATACTGGTCGGGCAAACAAAGGACAATGCCCAAATCTAGAAAATTTCACTTCTTTTTTTGAAACTTTCAATATTTCACAACGGACATTCTATGTAAACAGCATGACTGATTTGGATGAACGTGATGAATCTGAACCAGTTCTTAGAACTATTTTTAAGTTAAATATGCAGTATTACAAGTTTTATCCGATTGGTGGAAGATTATTTGATGATATTAATTTTAATGAGGATTTATTATGACTGTAAAAAAATCTGATAAAAAATCTGAAACTTCGACTCCTGCAAAAAATGCTGCGGATAAAGAAAAATTAATTCTTTACGAAGCAGTCCAAAAACACCCTACTAAAAATTACATTATCATTGGTGCTTTGTCTAGTGCAGGTTTATTAGACCAATACAGACAAGAAGAGTCTGAATATGGTATTGAAGATATTGCTCCATCCATTACTATGGATGAGCTTGATAAAATTGTTAAAAACTTTTTAGGAGAATAAATATATGTCAATTGATTTAACTGAAACTCCAAAGATTAAATACTTTGAAACTGAGTCTAATCCGACACCTAACGGAGATGGTGCGGAAATACCAGTTATCATAGGTATTACTGGAAACTCCACTCCAGCAAGTGATGTTTTAAAATTTAAAAATTATACTGCAGCTGCAAAAAGTATTGCAAATGGAGGTATTGGTACTGACCCTGATACAAATCCAGTTCTTAAATTTTTAAAAGGATTCTTTGAAGAAAACATTAAAAAAGAATCTGATGACCTTACAGTACCTTATGTATATGTTATTGACCTTGGTACTGGTAAAACTTCTGGTCAAACACCTACATTAGATAATGCTGCATGGACTGCTGCATTTGCAACTGCAAAAATCAAAAGAGATGCACAAGCTGAAGTATTAGTCGGTTTTAAAAAAGCTGATACTGCTGCAAAAATCATCCCTATAATTCAATCAGGTCTTGCTAAAATTAAAGAAGATGCCAAAAAAGGAAATCCAAGAATCTTATATTACTCTGTTGATGGAATGGATATGGATGAATTAGCAGAATTAAATGATTCAGACCAAACTAATTATGTTCAAGACCCAAGAGTTGGATTAATTGGACCATTCGATGAATTTGGTATTACCTGTGCAAGAATATTCACAACTCACTTCAGTGAAGAACCAGGATACGAAGAATACCGTTCTGTATCTGCAGGAACTTTCACTGAAAGAACTGACGATGAAGAAGATGAAATTCAAAATGCAGGAATCATTTTCAATCGTGATGAAAAACCTGGAAAAAGTGTTCATCCAAAAATCTGTCTTGCAGTTTCATCTGCTTTTGCAAAAAACCCAGATAATCGACCAAACGATTGTTTGTTGCATGCAAGAAGAAATGTAGACCAACTTATTAGAGATGCTTTTGAAGTATTATATCCTCAACTCAAAAGAAATGAAACTGAAGTTAATCTTTCTTATTTGCAAGCAGATATTGATACTCTTGTTTCTGAGAAAAAAGAAGCTGGCTACATGATGGAAGGAACCTATATTGATGTTAAAGAATCTGAATCAAATCCTTTCGATTTAGATGTTGAAGGTGTAGCTGTTCCTGTAAATTCAACTGAATTAATCCGCTTCACTATGTATATTGAAGCACCTGTAACAACTGTTAGGAGTTAGATAAATATGGCAATAACTGTTGACCCAGCTAATAATACTTATGACTTAGCCGAAATGAGATTAGATGGAACTACTATCTTATCTAATGAAAATAATGTTGACCTTTCTGAAGAAGGTGGGGATATTAAATATGTCACTAATTCTGAACAAGGTACACGTAGATCAAGTAAAAAAGATACTATTGAATGGGGTTTATCTGGTGTTGAACCAGAATATTATGATTTACTTTTAGAATATAAATTATCTGGTAAATTATTCCCAATCCAATATTATAATTTCGGTAAAGGTGGAAAATACAATCATAGATTAACTTTAACTTATTGTAAAATCACTGAATTGACTATGAGTCATGGTGATGATGGACCAACTATTGATTGTAGTGGAAATGCTTTAGGTGTTGAAAGACCTAGATTATAAAAAGAAGATTTTTTTTAAAGTCTTCTTTTTTATTTTTTTTTAATTTAATTTAATTTTTAATTTAATATTTTTAAAATTTTATTTTTCATGATTATCATTTTATTATTATTTTTAAAGGAGGATGCAAAAGGATGATAGATGCAAAAGACCAATATGCTCTTCAAAATGTATTTCCTGAAGAATGCAAAAGATTGCCTTTAGGATACCTTGAAGAAGATGAAAAAATATTAGCAGAAAAATGTATAAATGGAGAGGAATTCACACAAGAAGAATTAAGCCAATTACAAGAGTTATTGGATAAATATCGCCAATATTTCCACAAATATGATAGTGTAGAATTAGAGGAAAATATTGAAGCGAATATTAAAGTTATTAATTCTTCTACAGAATTGTTAAATATTTTAGATGATCCAAACCGTTACCGGTTTGATATGCATGTTAAACTCAGTGGGCAAGTTTACCGTTTAGAATTCCGTTTAAAACCATTATCTGATAATGAATACATGGATTTATTGGACGCTCAAACAAGAGTGTTCCGTGATTTAAGTAAATCTGAAAAAATGGTTTATAGTAAAGCAACAAATGGTGTGCCGTTATCTCAAGAGGAAGAAAAAATGCAACAATCCATTCAGGACAAGATTGTTGAAAAATTGGGAGATGTTGATAAAAATAATGATGTTATCACTACTTTTTTAATCGACCATGTTGAATTGGTTGGTGATGAAGATTTGAATAAAACACAACGTAGAAAATTCTGGACTAAATTAGACATTGGAGTTCGTGCTTTAATCTATAATAAATGTAAAGAGATTGTCCGTATCGATGAAGGATTTGAAGTTGATTTATTTCCAGATGTTAGATAGTTTTGTTGGTGAAGTTTATTTTCGTGTTAGCAAACATTTGTGCATTCCCATTTCTGAAGTTATTCGTGGTTTTTATAATCGCGATTGGGATATTATTATGTTAATGCGAAAATATGGTGAAGAAATCAAAGCAGAGCAGAAAAGAATTAAACAAATGAAAAAAGAAGCTCAAAAAGCTAAATCTAAATCTAAACGTATGAGGAGAAGATAAGAATGGTTAATACTGCTGAAGAGATAATGCTCACATTGGAAGGACGTGACAATGCATCTCAAATGTTTGCTAATGTTGATAAAAATGCTCAATCGATGGCATCCAATATCTCCGCTGCAATGTCAAAAGTAAACATGGGATTAATGAATATTGGGCAGGTATCTGATAATGTAATGCAATCTCTGACTGGTAAATCTGCATTAGACAATATTTTCGGCACTACTAGTAAAGCTGAAACTAATGCTGTTCTTCTCAAAAACATGCTTGATGATACTGCGAAAAATTATGATAAGTTTTATGAGAAAGTTGATAAAACTACAGATTCAAGTTTAACCAGTATGCAAGAATTAATTCCTGCTTTAAAAGCTTTTAAATCTGCTACTGGTGCTACTGATAAAGAAATGACTAACATCACAGATGAAATGGCTAATTTTGGTGCAGCAGTATTAGCACAAACTGGTAGTACTGATCTTGCTCAACAATCTATGATGGATTTAAGCAAAGGTATTAAAGGAGCATTCGCAGCATTAGATCAGTATGGTATTACTCAAGATGCATTGGAACGTACTGGTTATTGGAATGGTGATGAAAAAGATGTTGAAGGTTTCATGAAAGCTGTTCAAAAGGTAACTGGTTCAACTGAAGAGTTAATGGAAACTAATACTGGTTTGGATGCTTTGATTGGTAAGGCTTTTAGTCGTGCGGGTAAAAAAATTGGTAATGAATTCTTACCAATTATTAAGGATGTTAAACGTGGTTTCATTGATTTAGATAATGAATTAGGTGGAAATCTTACTGCATCAATGCTTGTTCTTGGTGGAGGTATTGATACTCTGAACCAAGGATTCTGGAATATCTCTACTACTGCAAATGGTCTTAGAGATATTGGAGATGGATTTGAATGGTTAACGAAAAAAATTAAAGGTACTACTGATGCTGCTGAAGCTGCTGGAGACGCAATCAACACAATCAGTAATATTAGTGATATGGGTGCAGGTGCTGCTGGACTTGGTGGAGCAGTAGGTGCTGGAGCACAAGCCGGTAAAAAAGCAGGTAAAGCTGAGAAAGCAGTTGAAGGTGGACTTGGTGCAATGTCCACTGCAGACATGCTTGCAAATCTCAAATCCAAAAATAATTATAGTGAAGAAGCAATTAAAGAAGCTAGTAAAAGTGTCAAATCATCAAAACAAATACAAAAAGAAATTGACACCGCTTACGATGCCGAAGCTAAAATATTTGAATTAATGGGTAAAAAAGATGCAGCTCAAGCCAACATTGATTCTGGTATTTTTGGTAGTGGAATGAGAAAACAATTCCAAAAACAAATCCAAGATGTCACCGATGAAATGGATAACATCGTTGGAAGAGATTTATGGAATGGAATTAAATCTAACAAATCCTCATTATCCAAAGTTGAAGATGAAAGTAATTCTCTTTGGAAATATTATCAGAACATTTTTGATGGTCAAGAAACTGCAATGTCCAATGCAGAAAAAGTATCATCAAAATTAGGATTCAAAGACAAAGGTGGAATCGGTGTATTCCGTGAATTAGCAGAAGAAACATCTTCATCTAGACAAGAAGCTTCTAAAGTATTAACTGGTCTTGATGAATTAAAAGATGTTCAAGATGAAATTCAATGGGGAATGGATTATACTCAATCTGGTTTTCTTGGCAAATTAAAAATGAGAAAAGACAAAGGAGTTAAAGGAAATGTCTCTGATTTATTAGGTGGAATTAAAAACTTTTTCAAAGGTGGGGAAGAAATTGCAGATGTTGTTGATGACGCATCGGATATTGGAAAAACATTATCTGGTGTAGATGATATTGCAGATGGTATGAGTGCAGCTGCTGCTGCAGGTGAAGCAGCAACTGCAGCAGGTCCTGCAATGGAAGCAGGTGCAGCAGGTGGAACTGCAGCGGCTGCCGGTGCAACAAGTTTAAGTGCAGCATTCACTTCAATGATTGTTCCACTATTAGCTTTATCTGCCGTTATTATAGTGATGATTCCTATTGTGGCATTAATTGCAGCAGAAGCAATGGTATTCTTAAGACTGTTAGCAGATTTCATGCAAGCACTAAACTTTGATAATGTTGATTTAAAAGGAGCAACTAAAGGTATTCAACAAGTTGCTACTGCTTTGGCTTGGGTTGGTGTTGCCATGGCTGCAATGTCATTCACAAGCATAATGACTGGACTGGCAGTAATAACCGGAGGTTTCATGGGTATACTCGGACCATTAGATATTGCTGTGAATGCTTTGAAACAAGCAGGTCAAAAGTTATCTCAATTCAATAGTGTTGCTATTGATCCAAGTGTAGCTACTAAAATCAAAACTATTAGTGAAACTTTAGGTAGTGTTGCTGAAGCTATGGGTTCATTGACTTGGAATAATATTGTAACTGGTTTCAGTAATTTTGTTGCTAACCTATTAGGTTTTAGTAGTGTTACTGATGGTTTGGAACAAGCTAAAAATGATATTATAAAAGCTTCTGAAAAGTTAAATGAATTCTCAGGCATTACTGCATTAGATGAGGGTGTTGCGCAGAATATTCAAAATGTATGTAACAGTCTTGCTAGTGTTGGAGATGCTATGGGTGCATTACGCAGTATTCGTGATGGTCAAAACTGGGATGATATATTCGGTAGTTTAATGAATGGTCTGTTCGGTGAAGGAGTGGACATTCAAACAGCATTAATGAATGTTAAAGATGATATCATACAAGCTAGTCAAGCATTAGCACAATTTGAAGGCATTAGTGAAATTCCTGAAGATATTTCCGGTAAAATACAGAAAGTTGGAAGTACATTAACAACTGTTAATGATACTGTCAATACCATTAAAGAAATGGTTGGTTCTGGTTTTGATAATTGGGTTGAAGGATTATTTGGTGGTTATGATGTTGCTGGTGGATTAGAAAAGATTAAAACTGATTTAATCACTGCATCACAAAAACTCGCAGAATTATCTGCTTTATCAGAAATTGATGAAGGTATAACAGAAAAAATAACACAGGTAGGAGCTGCTTTGCAAAAAGTTAGTGAAGTTTCCACCACTTTAACAACAATTGGTGATAGTGGTATTGGTGAATTTGATTCAAGTATCATTACTACGGCGGTTAATAATGTTCAAACTGCTGCTACTGAATTAGCTAGATTAAATGAAGTTACATTTGATGGTGCAACAGCAGATACAATGCTAGGGGCTATTCAGACAACTTTGGAAAACTTGAAAACCACATTAGCTGCTGCGTCTGGTTTTACTGAAGCTTCAATGAGTATTGGTACTCAAATTATCACTGGTGTGCAATCTGGTTTAGCACCTTTACCAGGTGCTGTTCAAACAAGTGTTTCATCTGCGATTAATAGTGCAGGAAGTCAAGCATTAGCCGGTGGAGCAATGTTAGGTAGAGCAACTACAACTGGTATGAAATCTACTTTACAATTAGCAAGTGTTATGAGTGCAGAAATGGACCATGTGAAAGCAGCTGTAGATAATGGTATTGCTGCTGCTAAATCAGCTGCTGAAGGTGGTGCTAAAGAAGTTGTGGAAGCATTTAAATCTGGAATTAATGTAGGTTCTCCAGGGGATATTGCTCGTACTATGAAACAAGAAATGTTATACACAAAGCAATTTATTCAAGCAGCTTACGAACCTTTGGCTCGTGCAAGTTATGAAGTTGCCAAGGGTATTGTTGGTGGATTTGGAAATCCAAGCTTGGATATGGATATGGGTATGTTTAGTAATGGTGGTCAGTTAACTGCTGAACATATTGGTGCTTTGAAAACAACAATTAGTAATGCTCCGGAAAAACAAGACAATCGTCCTGTGACTATTATTGTTCAAGAAGGAGCTGTTAGAATTGATGCACGTAA
Source organism: uncultured Methanobrevibacter sp. (assembly GCF_902764455.1). Taxonomy (NCBI): domain Archaea; kingdom Methanobacteriati; phylum Methanobacteriota; class Methanobacteria; order Methanobacteriales; family Methanobacteriaceae; genus Methanobrevibacter; species uncultured Methanobrevibacter sp. Next base: position 86,346 of record NZ_CACWVY010000014.1, on the reverse strand, counting down.
TCATACTGTGAAAGATGCTCAAAGATTGATGATTACTGCATTTGAAGGAATGAATCATATTACTAATATTGATGTTGATATCTAAAAAGGGAAAGGTGGTATAATATGGGAATGTATGATGATATTGTTACTGGAGTTTCAGAAAATATTAAAATCGGGGGTTACCCTTTTTATGCGGAGAATATTAATGGTTCTGAACCATTTAATCGGAGAGATTATGAGTTTAAACCTTTATTAAATGGTACTTTGGTAACTCGGAGAGGAAAATATATTCAAAGAAAATTCAGTTTCAGTACAACATTATATTCTGCTACTGGACGGCCAGATGCTCATGATAAAATACTTAGGGAATTGCAAAGCAAACCTGTTGAAGTGATTTCTCCTGCTATGGGTGGAATTTTCAAAGCAGTGGTGACTTTTAGTAAAAGTATTCAAGAAGGTTCAAAGTATCATACCGATTATGATGTTGATATTACAGAAGTTCCTGAGAAAAAATCTAATATTCCTGGTGAAACTCCACTGGTTGTTCCGAATATTAAAAAGATTAATGCTACAAAGAAAACTACTAAAACAGTTAGTAAAGAAGAAGCTAAGTTGAATAAATCTTTAAACAAATGTAAAGTTCCATTCCGTAAAGGACAAAAGAACAATTGTGTGAAATTATTACAACAAAAACTAATTAATTTAGGGTTCTTAGATAAGAAACACAAAACTGGAGTTTATGATACACGTACTGTTAATGCGGTTAAAAGTTTCCAACGTTCAACAAAAGGTAAACTTATTGTTGATGGTGTTTTCGGTAAATCTACAAAAAAATATCTTGTTAAAGAATAAAAGGGGAGTGTGAAAAACTATGGCAGTTACAATTTTACCTCCTTTTGGAATTTCAGGTTTTGAAGTTTACGAAACCGAAAAGAAAAAAGATAAGGATAAAGAAAAGGATTCTAAAAAATCAAAAACTGATGAAAAAAAAGAAGAAGAAAAAAAAGATACTTCAAAATCTACAGAGGAAAATGTTTCTGATGCTGAAAAAGATTTGCAGAAATTTATTGCGATGAATGGTGAAATCAAAGAGATTGCATATTATGATGAAATGTATGACAATGGTTTTGATGAAGACTATGAAGGAATAAGCAATAGTGGGAATGCTTCTTTTCCTGAAGTGGATACTGCACGATTTTTCAAAGGAAAAAAGATTTGTTTAAAAAAGGCAAATGATACTGGAACTCCTTTAAAATGGGATGATCTTGTCACTTGTCTTTTGGGTTTTATTTCAGAACAGACTTTTTCAAGGGGTAAGGTTGACTTAAAATTAGTTGGAATGAGTAAATTATTAGATCAGGAAAAACAGTTTACTTTCACTAAAACTAAACGGTCAAAGATTCTTAAGGAAATGATTGAGGCTGCTGGTTTAAAATGTGTGATTGATGTTACTGGTTTGAAAGATGATGCGATTGATTATACTAATGTTTCATCAAGTGGGAGTAGTGGAACAACTGGTATTGGTGATGCTGAGATAGATGAATTGGTTGCTAAATGGTGTGAGGGTAAAACTTCTGATTTGGATAAAGCAAAAGCAATTCATGCAGGGCTTCGTGATGATGTTGGGATATGGTATGATAAATATTATAATTCAAGATATCATACTCCTAAAAAGTGTTTAGAGAATCATAAACATTTGAATTGTGGGGATACTGCAATTTTAACTTGTGCATGTATGAAATCTGGTGGATTAAATGCACACATTGAACTTCGATGTGATAGTGAGCATTATTTTACTGTTATTGTGATTGATGGTACTAAGTATTATTCTGATTTGACTTGGACTCAGGGTCAGAAGAGTCAAAGAGCTTGGAATGATGTTTGGCAAGATAATAAATGTGGTAATAAATACGATTTAAAATAATTAAGGAGAATTTTTCCATGGCTAATATCATAATGGGGTGTGACTTAAATAGTACCGCTTCAGATCAACAGACTCTAAAAAAAATAGGGAAGATACTTGAAAATGCAGGGCATAGTGTTGAATTATTAAGTGTGGGTCCAAATTTTGTTCAAAGTGCAATGCAACAATCTTCCACTAAAGGGAAAATTGCAATATACTTAGTTAATGGGGCGGATTTGCAAACCTATCGTGATTTCCACGATGGAATCACACAGGGGTATTATCATGCTAAATATGCTTATTTTGGTTTGCAGGGATGGATAACTCCAAGTACATGTAGTTGTAATGGGGCAAAAACTGCCAAACTTAAAAGAGCTCATGATGATCAGTCCCCTGTAAGTTATACGGCAGCATTAGTGGGTATGACTACTGCGGAAGTATGTGAAAAATACAAAAAAGCAATTGCATATGCCTGCGGGTCATCTGCTGAAGAATTAGGAAATAATCTCGTTAAAGTTATAGGAGGGGGCTCTAATTCCGATGGGTCGGGCAGTTCTGCTTCAACAATTAAAAATGCTATGAAAGAAGTATTATACGGATGGAATGGAGATGTGGAATGCTATCTGCGTGATGATACAATTTATATTAATAAAATCCGTGACCCTACATCAGCTAAATTACAATTAGTTGAAGATGTTAATGTTTTCATGGAAGGAATTTCAATCACAGATATTGATCCAAACACACCTAATAAATTAATTGTCAAGTGGCATAATAACAAGTTTATTATTAAAGATGATGCTCGTATTAAAAGATTTGGTGAAGTTTCTAAAACAATCACTTCTTCTAATAAAACTGAGAAAGATGCTGTTGATTTTGCTTATCATGAATGGAATAAATTATTAAAAGATTCTGGACGTAAACTTGAATGTAAAATTGATGGTGGTCCCGAATGGAGAATTGGACAATGGGTTCGTGTTTATATTCCATCGTTCAATCTCAATGGGTATATGTATTTGACTAAGGTTTCTCATGATGATAATCTTGATTGGAAAGTTAATGTGACTTTAGAGGATTGGCCTCCTGACTTGGGAACTAAACCTGCAGAAAAAGCTAAAACTACTGAAGAAGCTACTGATTCTGATTCATCCAGTGAAGATACAAAGGATTCTGAAACTGAAACTGAGGAGGAATGATTAATTTGGCGGATTTTAAAGAGATTACTGTTACTGATGATAGGTTGATGAAAGCTTTAAGCGAACCTGTTAATCATATTATTAACACTAATGTTCCTCAAAAGATAGAGAAAGTTTCGGAGAATCTTAAAACTAAAACTGGAGTTATTACAAAGTTTTATCCTTATTTGGATAAAGCCGAAGTTCAATTAGATGGTTCTAATAAAAAAATCATCTGTAAACCTCTTCATAGGTTTGGTGGGGATTTAATTGATTTTTATACTCCTTCTGCTCATGAAAAAACTTTTTGTGATAAACTTAAAGAACCATGTATTCTTCCAATGAGTCGTCAACATGTTTTTATAATTGATGTTCCTGATAAAGATTTTAGTTTGATTCTTGGTTATTTTGTTGATGATGATGAAACTGTTGGTTTTAATCCTGCTGCACCCGGAAATGTTAAATTAATCTCGTTAAGTGACACAAACTTGTATTGGATTAAGTTTGGTCGTGATGGTTTTGAATATCGTTTACCATCTACTCCTAGTATGAGTGTGGGTAATATGGATGAGAATATGGAAGAGTTTGATTATGCAGATTCTTCTAAAGTGTACACTAAGGAAGAGGTGTATACTAAAGAGGAAGTTGATGAATTAATTGCAGAAAAAGTAGCTGAAGCTATTGCAGAACTTCAAGGAGACGATAATGATGACACTACCTGTTGATTATGAAAGTGATGATTATCAATTTTTAAAGACTTTGAATGAAGATGTTCAAGTGTTGCCAGTGAGTCCTACTGCTAATCATTGGGATATTCAAATGGAAAATGATGATTATGTAAATTTAACTGGGAAAGAATCGCTTCGTAATGCTATATGTATTGCAATTATGACAAGATTCAATGAACTTGATTCTATCCCATTATATGAAGAATTTGGTTGTAGAGCACATCAGCTGATTAAAGCAAATAAATCGGAGATGGTCAAATATGAAATTGAATTATATATCTCTGAAGTTCTTGAAAACATGAGGCGAATACAAGAAGTAAATAGTCTAAAAGTATCTGACTCTGATACTTGTTCATATCTTGTTGAATTTAATGTGACAAGTGTTAATGATGAAACTATAACTGGGAGTGTAAACATATGAATTATGTTGAGAAAACTTATGAAGAAATTTTTGAAGCTGCTCTTCAAGACAGTCTTGAACAGGGTTTGATAAGTCATGCAGATGATTTTGAAGATTTCATTGCCAATCGGCAAGACATTAGTAACTATTACGTGATGGACAAATCAGTTATCTCAATGATTATTAGAAGAGTATATGAAGACATCACATTAGTGTATCAATCTAATATAATTGAATCTGCGGAAGGAATTGACTTAGATAATATTGGTGATAAGGTTGGTGTGCTTAGGCCTCAGGCAACTAAATCAAGTGTTGAAGTAACTTTTTATTTGCCAGAAATTAGTGATGAAGATATCACTATCTCTGAAGGGTTTATTGTTGCAAATGAAAATAATGATGTGCAATTTGAAACTGTGGATGAGATATATTTTGCTGCAGGCAGTACTACTGCGAAGGTAAATTGTTTAAGTTTGGATGTTGGGCCAGATACTAAGGTAAATGCGGGTAGTGTTGTTAATATTGTTTCTGCAAATGATTATAATTTGACTTGCAGTAATGATTATAAATCTGCAGGTGGGATTCCTGCATATGATGATAAAGAATACCGTTATCTTTTGATGAACTGGATTAAAATCCGGTTAAAAGGTTCTGATGAAGCTTATTTGAATTATTTTGCTAACAAAGATGGTGTTGATGACTATAGGATTATTCCAAATTGGGATGGAAGTGGTACAGTTAAGATTATTGTTGAACCAGGGGATTCAACATTATTGAATGAGATTTATAATGAATTACAGTCTAGTGTTTGTCAAGAGGACACTATTATTAATTTGTTTGCTCCTACTGAACATCGTATTAGTATTTATGCTAAAGTGAATGTGGATATTGATTTGATTAATCCGTACAGCGAATTAGAGAAATCAGATATTCAATCAAGGATAGTTTCTGCTATTAAAGTGTTCATTGACGGCGGATACATTAACACGAATGAAGGTAGAGTATGGTACTCTGGCCTAGGTCTTGGTGAAGATTTTATACCCCATAAATTAGCTGTTTTCTTAGATGAAGAGATTCCAGAATTGAAAAACATTACTTTCACTAAACCTTTAGATTATATTCCTATTTTAGACGAAGAAAAAGGAGTTAGTGATAATATTACTGTTGAGATGATATAACATGCCAAGAAATAGCTTAAAAAATTTGGTAGGGATGTTTCCTTTTTTTCTCGATAAGAATGAGAGTTCTAATTTTGTTAAATCTCAAACTGTAACTAATAATAGGTTAAAGGATTTGTATCAAAGTGTAAGGGATACTTATGAGAGTTTTCATTTAAAGAAGAAGTGTTTGATTTATAAAGAACAGGAAACTGATTTTGATTACACTATGCATTTTTTGTGTATGGTGCCTTTGTTGGAGCATGTTGAAATTTTTAAGAATGATCTTCTGATTTATGAAGCAGTTTTCAACTTGTCTGATGATGAGTCTTATTCTTATTTAGTTAGTGAGAGTTTTTATGAGATTGTTACTGTAGAAGATGGAGAGGAAACAAGGGATATTAGTCAGTTACTATACACTAACACATATGATATAGTTGATGATTTGAGAGTGATTGATTATTCTTATGATTCCACTTCAGAAAACATCATACCTCTTGATGATTATAGGATTTCTGCAATAACTTTTGATGAATACTTGTATGAGAAAGGTTTCCCTGAAAACGATGACATATTAAATAACATTTACGATCATGACATTAGTTTGGATGAACTCGGAGCATTACATAATATACCCCGAAAGAAATATATTCCTGCAACAAACTATCTACAAACCGAACCACCATATAATGACCGATTAACTGAAGATGATTATCATTATATGAAACGAATAATCGAATACCTTGCATTAGTACATACAGAACCATTACCTGTAGCTGAAATCTATAAATTATATGGTTTACCTGCAAAATTAATCAACCGTGACAGATTCATTGTAAGAATGTTTGACATTACTAAACATCCCCATCACATTGATGAAACTACCGGTGAATATATTGTTGATGATTGGATTCCGGAGCCATGGGAGCATAAAGATACGTTCTGTATTGGTGGAATTGATTTAGGGGAATATTTCTATGTTTCAGCAGACAGATTAAATCCTATAAGAAAACAGAATGTTACATTTACATTTGACTTTGTAAACTGTTTACTTGAACCTTTAACAGGAGATTTCACAGTTGACATTAACTTAAATGGAACAGATATCTACACTGGTTACACAGATTCTACTTTTATCTGCCCATATTCATTATTAGAAATTGATAACACTTTTATCTTCACGGGAAAACATGGGACTCATATACTGGGTGTCTTTGAAATTCATATCCATGTAAGAGGATGTAGTGAAGCAGATTTCTTTGTCACTTCTTCAGGTAATGATACTAAAGATGGTAAAACATTAGCTAATGCATTCAAAACAATTGAAAAAGGAACATCTGTAATCAATGGTATTTATGAATTAATATCAGTATACGGTCGTCTCGATACTGTTGGAGATAGTATTGTAATTGACAATACCACAGTATTAGGTTGTAATTCCGCCAGTTTAGATAATGAAATTAAACCAATTTTCTTCAATGTACTGTTAAATAATATGTTAACATTACAAGATTTAACATTTAACTTATTAGATGGTTCCATTGATGATGAAAACAGTACTACTTTTGTTGATACAGATACATTCACTAATGAACCTTACAATGATAAAGAAATGGATAATCCATTAACAGTATTAATGTACAATGTAAATTACGGAGTTTTAATCACAGATTTATCCAACACTACATTCATTAAAAACATAAAATTCAACACAACTACAGGAGTTTTATCATGGGATGAATTAACATTAGAAGAAATACTAAAACTAAAAGATTTAACTGGCGTTATCGCTGACATGGAATTAATAATTGATGATGATGTTTATTATAATGAGTATGTTCCTGTTACAACAGATGAAAAATTATTAAACTTACCTTTTGTTTATTTAGAAGACCGTAAACCTCTTGTTGAAGCAATTGAAACAATGACCTATGATATTTCAACTGGTGTTTTAACTCTAGATTTATGTGGAGATGATATAATATGGCAACCAAAAAGTCACTCGATTTAACTGATCTATTTTACAAAAAAAGTGAAACTCGTACAAGAACTGAAATAACTAATGAAATTGACACAACAATCAGGACTCATGAAGTTATTCAAGGGAAAGTAAATAAAACAGACATTAAAGATAATTTAACCAGTACTGATACCGATAAACCATTATCTGCTAATCAAGGTAGAGTACTTAAAGGTTTACTGGACACTAAAGCAAACACTACTACTTTGAATAGTGTTAAAGCAGAATTGGAAGGACGTATTGGTGATGTTGAAGACGATGTTGAAGATATTGAAGAAACCCTTACCACTAAAGTAGATAAAGTCGCTGGCAAAGGATTAAGCACTAATGATTATACTACTGCTGAGAAAAGTAAAGTTGCAACAATCGACAACAAAGTCGATAAAGTCACCGGAAAAGGATTATCCACTGAGGATTATACTACTGCTGAGAAAAGTAAAGTTGCAACAATCGACAACAAAGTCGATAAAGTCACCGGAAAAGGATTATCAACTAACGATTACACTACAGCTGATAAAAATAAACTTGCAGGCATTGAAGCCGGAGCAAATAAGACAATCGTAGACAATGCATTAAATCCTAACAGTACCAATCCAGTTCAAAATGCAGTAATCTGTGCTGAATTTTATAATAAAGAAGATATTATTGACCTATTAAATAATATTGAAACTGGTTCAGGGAAATTACTAACCATTTATATTGATGAAGAAACTGGGGATCTTGTAGTTGATGATGATGGATTCCATTATTATACTAGTGATGAAGTTGATGAAGGTTTCACAATAGATGTTCAAAAACAATCTACTCCTGAACAAGGATACTTAACAACATATGTTATCAGTCAAGGAGGATTGGCGAAAGGGGCTAAAATTAACATTCCAAAAGATTTCCTTGTTAAATCCGCAAGTGTTGAAACAGCAACTGCAGATAATGTCCCAATTCCTGGAATTCATCGAGGGGATAAGTATATTGATTTCGTATTGAATGTTAAAGAGGGAACTAGTGCTGAAGAACATTTGTATTTGAATTTACATGATTTAACTGATGTGTATACTGCAGATGAAACTACATTAACAGTGAACAATAATCAGTTCAGTATTAAAAGTGTACCTGTTAGTTTAATTACAGGTGTTTTACCGGCGAATCAAGTAACTCACCAGGACATTAGCGGTAAAGTCGATAAAGTAACTGGTAAAGGATTATCCACTAATGATTTCAATAATTCATATAAAAATGCTTTGGATAATTTAAGTAATAATTTAAATGCTAAAGTTGATAAAGTATCTGGTAAAGGATTATCTACTAATGATTATACTACTGAAGATAAAAATGCTGTAGCAACAATATCTGATAAAGTTGATAAGGTTACCGGTAAAGGTTTGTCCACTAATGATTATACTACTTCTGAAAAGAATCTTGTTGCAACAATCCCTAATAAAGTGAATACTAATGATATTAAAGATAATTTAACTAGCACTGATACTGATAAACCTTTGTCTGCTAATCAAGGGAAAGTGTTGAAAGGTTTGATTGATGCTAAAGATTTATCTGTTAAAGTGAATGTTAGTGATATCAAAGACAATTTAACTTCAAGTGATACTAATAAACCTTTGTCTGCTAATCAAGGGAAAGTGTTGAAAGGTTTGGTTGATAGTAAAGTGAATAGTAATGATTTGGCAACGGTGGCTACTAGTGGTAGTTATGATGATTTAACTGATAAGCCAACAAGCATGCCTCCTACTAGTCATAATCATGCTATTAGTGATGTTACTAATTTACAATCAAGTTTAAACAGTAAAATGGATAGTAATGATTATAGTACTGTGAATTTGAGTGTTGTTTTTGAAGATGATACTACTGGTAGTTATGATTTAGTGTATCATAACAGTTCATAAGGGGGGAATGTGTATGGTTTCGGTTAATAATAATATTAATACATTATACATTGATGGAAAACCTGTCAGGAGGGCTAGTCTTGGAGGTAAAGTATTTTATGAAAAGCATAATTATCATTTAGGTTTGGTTGCTTCTCCAAGCAGTATTTTGATTGGAGATACAAGTGTAGTTACTGCTACATTAACTGATTATAATGACTCTGTTGAGGGGGAAAATGTGAAATTTTATCAAGTATTTGAAGCTGATGGGCATTTATCATTTACCGGACAAACATTTACAGTTAGCTCTAGTACAGATGGTTTTTCTGGTTCAGGGATTATTATTGATTGGGGTGATGGAACAACAACAACCTATACGAATAGGAATAGTTTGAATCATACTTATGCTACTGAAGGGGATTATGCAATATCATTAATGGGGGATATAACTTCATTTAGAGTTAATTGTTTTAGAGATTGTCTTGGATTAACTAATGTTATTATCCCTGATACTGTAACAAGTCTAGAAGAAGATTGTTTCATGAATTGCTCTGATTTGACCAATATTATTATTCCGGATAGTGTAACAAGTCTAGGAAAAGATTGTTTTTTTGGTTGTTCTAGTTTGACCAATGTTGTTATTCCAGATAGTGTAACAAATATAGGAAACTCTTGTTTTTATAATTGTTCTGGTTTGACTAGTGTTATTCTTCCAAATAATTTAACAAGACTAAGCGATAGTTGTTTTTATAATTGTTCTGGTTTGACCAATGTTGTTATTCCTGATAGTGTAACAAGTCTAGGACAATATTGTCTTTTTGGTTGTTCTGGTTTGACCAATGTTGTTATTCCTGATAGTGTAACAAGTTTAGGGTATTGTTGTCTTACTTATTGCTCTAAGTTAACTAGTGTCATTCTTAATTGGGAGACAAATATTCCAACATATAATTCAAACTGGTTTATAGCTTCTACCATCCCTCAATTTAGCATTCCTAATGGCACACTTCAAGAGTATATTGCTGCAGGATATCCATCTAATAAATTAGTTGAAAGGGAGGATTAAATTACATGATTACTTATAGAAAATTAATTGGTGAAGGGGTTACTGATTCTAATGGTGAGTGTAGTATCGAGATTACTGGCGAACATGCGGAAAATCTAAATATACAATGTGATGTGCCTAATCTTAATCTAGAAGAAGACACTGAAATTAATGTAATGTCTGATACACCGGCAAGTATAAGTTGGAGTAAAACAAATAATGCAGTAGTGACTGATGAAGTGGTTAGTTTGATTGCGAGTGTTAAAAATCAGAATGATAATCCATGTGTTAATGTTCCGGTCTTGTTTACTCAAGAAGATGGTACAGTGTTGGGTATTGCTCGAACTGATGTGTTGGGTGATGCTACATTGACTTATACTTGGGGGGAGTAAAAGATAAGACGAATATTGTTCCTCATAATGTATGGACTGCTGGAGATTATAGTAAAAATACAAATAAGTTTAATACTTGGAATAATGGTGTAATCACAACATCAAATGAATGGAGTAGTAACGGAGAATATTCTATTAAATTCACACAAAGCACCGCCACAGCATGGCCCGGTTGCGATGCAGTAATATCAATTAATGGAGAAGTAAAAGTTGAATTTACTGTGGATATCTTAACAAATACTCGATTATGGGTAGTATTATATGAAATGGCTCCAAATCCTCATAATTTAACTAACATTATTGCTCCGGCAAGTTCTGATAAAACAACAATTACCTTAACTTATGAGTTGCCAAGTGTTAACTTCATTAAGTTTAAGATTTCTGCAAGTCTCAGCATCGTTGGAAAATGTTACATATATCGATAATTTGCATCTAAAAATTTTGTAAAAGATAAGAATAATCTATTCAACCATAACTTATGGTCGGGGACAGATTTAAACAAATCATTAATTCACAATACAGAATATATTTCAGGACACCTAGTAACTGTTTCATCAAACAATAACTTTTCAACAAATGGAAATTATTCCATTGAACTGAATCCTAGTGAAACCGCATGGGTAAGATTCCCTATACCTTTTACAGCAGATGATTTGAATAAAATAGTAACTGCATCCTTCGAACTTTACTCTCCTAATACGAATTGTACAGTACATTTGCTATTTATGGACGGTAACGGCAATGCTATTAAAACAATTTCAACAGCTGTGGCTAAAAATAATTCTTTCACAACAATTACAATAAGTAATGAAATTGTAGTTAATACTTCAAAAATCTGGTTTAATTGCGGTTTGGGTTCCAGCGAGGCAATTATTTATTTAGATAATCTCACAGCGACCATTCAGTAAAATATATAAGTAGTATTACGATTTAACACGAGAAAATTATATAAATGTGATAACATGACAAATCAAATCAAACTTACAAAAAAAATAGAACAAATTGATGAGGACAATAAAGTCGAAATGCTTGAAATCAGAGCAGAAACCGACCACCCATCAACTGAAATTAGTTTTTATATGAATGACACCCACCTTGCAACTACTATGACTGACTCTAATGGTGTTGCAATTGCAGGAATATCCTATCAACCGAATCAAGATTATACATTTAGTATAATAATAAATGGAGAAAAAGAAGAAGTAGAATATTCTACTTAAAGAGTAATTTTATCTTCAGACACGAAGATATTGATGTGGATATGATACTCTTCGTGTTTCTCTTCTTTTTCTTCATTGAAAATCATCACATTTTCCATTGCAGACATATAAATCTGTTTTAACTCATTAGGATTAGTTTTAATATAAGTTTCATGAACATAATCTTTACTCCGACCTTGCAAAGCATCAACATACTCCTGACCAAGATTAATATTACTTGCATGAAATTTCCGAAGAGTATGACTTCTGAAAAACCTATACCTACCTTTAAACCCATAACCCATTCGATCATTCACTTTTGTGAAATTTTGAGTTAATGTATTATCCTCAATTGGAAATAACTTATCAGACAACTCTAAATCTTTACGAGTTAGTAAATACCTGCAAATATACTCTGTTGCTTCAGGCGAACAGAAAGTATAATACCATTTATCAGTTTTAATTCTACGAAGATAAAAAGTAGGAACCACATTCTTTTTTAATAATAACTGATTACAAATCTCAGTTATACTGCCTCCATTATGATAATCTGTTGTTCCATCAACAAACTGTTGAACAGTTAAACTTAAAGTTTCTGCCTTTGCAGAACCACTACTTGACATGAACAGAATCAATGCTTGAAACCATAAAGGAATCTGACCATTACTAATCACTTCACGAATATGAGTTTTATTCGGTAAATCCAAATAAGAAGTTTGATAAGGTTTATCAATCTGCACTGGTTTAATTTTAGGAATTTCAATCTCAAAATGCCTATAGAATGCTAAAATCTTATTAACATAAGTTTTAATAGTATTCCAAGAATTAGTTTGAGATAATAAATCAGTTCTCCAATTTACAATTCTTCTTTTCAACCTTCTTTCTTTTAAAGGTATTCTACGATGTTCATCAATCATTGCTTCAACAAGCAATTCTCTTAAAGATTTATCATGAAATCTACAGTAAGAGTTTAGAGCAACACTATAATTAGTTATAGTTTGTTCTTTAATATTTTTCTCTAAACAAAACTGTTCAAAAATATTTTCCCCAATACCAAAATCATCATAATCGATAATGGCTTGAAGATTTTCTTCAATTGTGATTTCACAATCCTCTTCATTTGTTTTCATTATTGTATTATTACTTATCTCATATGTATCCATACAAAATCACCTTTGTGTGAAGATATTTAGAGAAAGGAGGTAATAAAGACTTTGCATTTAATCAAATAAAAAGTATAAAAAGTCAAGATTTCTTTTTTCTTAAGATTACCATAGAAAAAAGAAAAAAAAGAAAAAAATTGAATGTTTTTATTTTTTATAGATCTATAAAAAATTTTTAACAAACTAAAATTAATTTTAAAAAGGTGATAAATCTATGATAAAATATCAACTTGTTAGAATAATGAAAAAATTTTTCTACCCTAAAGCCACAGTCGATGACCTACTCACCGACAAAGAAACAATAGAAATCCAAAAATCACAAATAACAGACTTCCCAAGCAGCTTACCACCTGCAGGTCACACTCATACTACATCAGAAATTACTGATTTCCCACAAACCATGACTCCCACCAGTCATACTCACTCTAAATCAGAAATTACTGATTTTCCAACAAGTATGACACCAACAAGTCATGCTCACGGAAGTATTACTAATGATGGGAAAATTACTTCTAATGATGCTAGTTCTGCAAAAAAACCTGTGGTTATTGATAGTGATAATAATATTAAAACAATCGACAAATTACCCTTCAGCAAATTAAATATAACAAAAAATAATATTACAGGTCTTGGAATTCCTGCCAGTGATACAAATACCACTTACACTGCAGGAGATGGTTTAACATTAACTGACACTACTTTCAAACACACCAACACAGGTTTAACTCCTGTAACTACTAATGCATTGATAAAAATCAAATACGATGCACAAGGACATATAACCGGTTCTGCAAATGTGAGTAAAAATGATATTGTTGCTTTAGGTATCCCTGCAACCGACACCACATATACTGCAGGTACTGGTTTGAATTTGAATGGAACTACTTTTAATGTGCATAATGCTCCTGCAACACAGTTAATACATACTGTAACTAACAATTGTGACTTCAGCAATATTACCGGAGGAACTCCCTTATCCGTAGGTAGTGAAGTTACCCAATCCGGAATTAATGAATTATTAGATGCCAGGTTAGGTGAGATATTTAATTCTTTAGAAATTTCTTCAATTACTTTAAGAAATACTGATATGAGTAGTGGACGTTTCAATAATGATTCTACAATCACTTTCAGAAAAATGGGTAAATTAGTCATTATGGATTATCATTTGCAAGGAAACAGTACTTTTAAAAAAGGAAGCGATATTTATGTTTGTAATTTCCCTCAAGGATATGTTCCAACCACTAATGCAGCATATAGTACCTGGGCGAATGCTACTGCTCACGGCCAAGTAAAACCAGTATTAACTAATGGAATATATCAAATTAAGATTTATTGTGCAAATGCTGATACTAGTAATATGATTTTAGGACAGTTAGTTTACTTCACAGAATAAAATAATTTTAGGTTATTTTTATGTCAAATAATTGTAAAAAACTACGAAACGAACCATTCATGAGTCCGAATAATTATGATTTAGAATTTGATTCAAATAAAATACCTGCAAATATTCAAATTGAAAAAGGAGTTAACCTTGAGAAAAGATTGCAAAAATTAATGCCGTTAGGTAAAATAATCCATGTAGATTCTGCTTCAACGTCAACTCCTCAAAATAATATGATAAGTATTTTTTCAAATTTAAATCTAAAAAAGACTAATGGAGAGTTAATATGTGAGGTTGATTTCATATGAACTTAAATGTTAAAGGAGCATATTCATTCACAATTCCAATTACAACCATGTTTCTTAATACTAAACTAAAAATAAAAGGACATAACATTATCACCCGTGTTGGAGAAGCGTTTTTCCTTTACCGATGCATTGATAATGATTTATGCAGTCCTATAAATTACATAGTAATTGGAAATGGAACATTGCCTCCAAAAAGAACAGATAGAAAATTAAGTAATGAAAGATTACGAAAAAAATGCAGTTCAACTGTAGAAATAGATAACAAAAGAATTATATTATCGTGTAATGTTACAGTTGATGAAATAAGTGATGCGACCGAGATAGGTGTAATTAGTTTAAACAGTAAAAATGAAGATTTACTCATTAGTCATGATGTTTACAACAAGATAGATCAAACAGTATTCTCAGGAATTAGTGGTGAGATTAACATTGAATATATTTATCAATTCACAACAAGTTTTCAGAAAAATGCCTGGAGCATTATTGATGAAACTAATAATATCTTTTATTCTTATGAAGAAAATACTGTAATCAGAGTTTTTGAAAATAACTCTGGTTATCGTAGTGTAAGCAGTCTTGAAGAATTAAAAAATCATGATGGAGCATTTTATCAAGATTTAACAGATAAAATCTTGTATATTAAACCTATTGGTGATTTGAACAATAGTGATATAATTGTGCAGGTGTAAAATATGGGGAAATGTAAACCTAAATATAAAAATTTGAATTTAATACAATCATTCAGTGACCAACGTTACGTTACAGTTCAATTAATGGAACAAGCTTGCATGAACGATGAATGGCTACATCAACAAGTTGAAAAATTAAAGTATTTATCCAGTCCTGCTGTCCGTAAATGGTTTAAGTTCAGTGAGGGTTCATTAGATATAATCAATAGTTATGGGTGTAAAGTATCTAATGATGGAGATGTAATATTTGATAATGATACTGAATATGAACTGCCTACAATTGATTTTACTGAAGATACAATGGGTTATGTGGATGTAGAAGAATCATTAAACAATGGTGTTGTTTTCAGTTCTTTTGTTGATGGTAATGGTAATAATAAAAAAAGAGCTATGTTAAAACATGATACTGTAGGAACTCCAAATTACAGTACAGCTCTTCGTAACCCAAATGGGGGAGTTAACAGTTTTTGGTATGTTGGTTTTGATAAAAATAAAACTTATCAAGTCCGACCAGATTGGATTAAAAACTGGAAAGATTATGAAATCCCTGCAGTTTGCAGAGCACAAACTGTGAAAATTAAAGAAGGTTGTACAGGGCTTCTAGAAGCTGTTGCTTTACGTGTTGAAACAACTGGTACTACAAAAAGTAATTGGGGTAGTCCGTTATATGTGCAGATATGGCCGACAAAAGTTAAACAAGTTGAAAGAACCACATATGACCGAAAAACTAAAAAAACTATTAAAGTTAAAGATAATCAAGGTAATGTTATTAAAGATAACATTAGATTCCCTAAAGGTAATCCAGGTAATGCTCTAGCGACTGGAGTGTATAATCCTAGTCGTACAACACCTGGTTTTATCACAATTGAATTAGATAAACCTGTGCAAGTTAAACCTGGAGAGTATTATGCTATTGTAATTTCAAGCCCTCTTTCTCATTACGATCATTGTCCAAGGATTGGTGGATGGGGAAGGAATTGTAACATTGATAAATATGCTGATGGAGATGCTTTTTTATCTGAGGATAATGGTAGGCATTGGAAACGATATGGTAAACCTGGTGAATCTCAAACTGAATATAAGATGGGTTTACATACTCCACAAGATTTTAGTTTTGAATTGAAAATCACAAATTATGGTGAGGAATATACCCGTGATGACTGTTATTTATATTTGAAACCGATTCAATGCAATCCATTAAAAGAAGTTATTTTAAATGCTGATGATGATGGTGATGCTACTAGTGCTACTGGTAAACATATTGAATATCAGATTAGTACTGATGGCCGTAACTGGGAAGCTATGCAGAATAAACGTAAAACATTTAATAATAGTCATCCTACCAGAGTTTTTATCCGTGCTAAAATGTGGCAAGACAGCAGTAACAATAAAGCTTCACCAACAATTGAAAGGATTACAATAACTTTAAAAACTGATGTTGCTATGGAAATGTTTGCAAAAACACAAATGTATACTCCAAAAATCACTCCAATGTTAGGTGCGAGTAGATGGGGTAGAGTTTATGCTCCTTTTATTTGTGACCCAAATGTTGAATGTAGTGTTGATATTGTAAAAGATAATCCTCAAGTTCAGCATTTTACTGTTGTTGATAATACAACTTTATATGATGCTATTGAGAGTTATAAGGATGAAGAGGAGATTGCTTCTGTTTTAGATTTTACTATTTTATCTGATTCCACTAAAGTTTATGACTATCTTGTTGATACTCCTGATGCAGTTACTTTATTGAATAATCTAGGGATTTATCCTAAACCTTATACTGATGGTGAAGGGATTATTCATCCTTTTGGTTGGTTTGAGTATAATAGTGGTGGTGAACTAGTTGGTGGTTTAAAATTAAACAATAGTCCTGCATATCCTATTCTTAAATCTGTTGTGAATCCTGATAATGGTGAGCAATTTACTATTGGGGAATGGTATGATTATACTGTTGATTATGATAAAGATACAATATTATTTGATTTAGATGTATTGGATGGATTACCTAATGGTAATTTGGAATTTACTTATAATCCTGTTTTTGTTCAAGATTTATTGCTTGAGGAAGTAGGGGACCGTGTTAACTTGGAAACTGGTTTACCAGAGCAGGGTTTAATCATTGATTATTTCAAGCAGGAATATGAAATTGGATTGAATGAAATTCGTACAAGGACCTTGCCTTTAAGAGTTATCCCTGTAGAACCATTAAGAGAAGTTATTTTAACTAGGAATGAAGAAGACATCACTTTAATTGAGGGTAGGGATTTTGATGTTGATTACG
Source organism: uncultured Methanobrevibacter sp. (assembly GCF_902764455.1). Taxonomy (NCBI): domain Archaea; kingdom Methanobacteriati; phylum Methanobacteriota; class Methanobacteria; order Methanobacteriales; family Methanobacteriaceae; genus Methanobrevibacter; species uncultured Methanobrevibacter sp. The sequence continues at coordinate 68,655 of NZ_CACWVY010000014.1, read as the reverse complement.
ATAATCATCAAGTAATATTCAAAGTAACTGATATTGATGGTGTTTCAAGTATATTGCAAAATGAAGACACTATTTCAATTGTATATATTCCAAACTTTGAAGAAACTGGTATTTATTTAGTGTATCGGGCAAAAAGAACAAATTCTGATAAACAAGTTCATATTAAAGATTATTACGTTGAATACAAGGTGTAAAAATGGTGGATTATAAAGCAAGAGTTTTCTACGAACCGGATAACGATAGTGTAGGAGCCGAAGTAAGAATTTACTCAGACAATAATGAAGAGATTGATAAAATATTAATTACCACTGAATCAGAATATAAGGAATTAGAACGCAGATTAGATGAGTTAGACATCAATTTTGTTAATCGAGAAGATTTATTAAACATTTTAATGAATACTCAAGAAGATTTAATTGCAATAAACGCAACTAGTCTAGGTGGTTTGACTAGTGACCAGTACGCTAAAACAAACCATAATGAATTACATACCAATTACTTCGCACCGATAGATCATGCCCTAACTACTAGCAAATATGGTCTTGGAGATGACAGTAAGTATGGACATGTTAAATTAGTAGATAATTTAAATTCTGAAATATTCCTCTCCGGTGAAGCATTATCCGCACGCCAAGGTTCCATATTGAAAAATAGTATTAGTAATATTGAAGCATTATTAAACCCTCAAATTTTAGAAATTGGGTATACTCAAATGTTTAAAGACAGTTCAGGAAATTATCGATTTACTTCTGATTCAACCATAAAACTCACAAAGATTGGAAAATTAGTTATATGTTTTGCTAAACTTAGAACTGCAGTGAATATTACTCATAAGGACACTGATTTTCATGTAGTTACATTGCCTAATGCATTTAAACCAAGATATACTGTTGCTCAAGATTGGAGTCATTATCAGCATAATGCTCATGGTTTAGTTTCATTCCAAAGTGATGGAGATATTAAAATGAGAACTAATACTGAAAATGCAAAGCCTGTAGCCTATGTCAATGTAGCTTGGGTAACTGTATAATATGGAGTTTTTATATATGGATAAAGTTGACGAATGTTCTGGTTGCTGTTACAGGAGAACTTGTGACCATGATTTAGAGAAATGTTGTTATCTGGTACAAAATCGTTGTATTATAGATAATGACAGTAAATCTGACTTTATATGAATTAAATTTAAATAAAATATTTTTTTTTAGGAGATACAAAAAATGAAAAATTTTGGTTATTGGGTGTTTGGAAAAGATATGACAAGTGTAAATCTTGAAACACTTAAAAAGAATGGAGTTACAGATTTATTTTTAAACTTTTATGCTTTTGAAGCTCATGGGGAATCTAAGGTTAAATCTTGGATTAAAAAGGCAAAGGCACAGAAGATTAATGTGCATATTTGGGTTCAGTCTTTTTATGATGGTGAATGGCATAATCCAAAAACTATGAATCTCACATCAAAATTAAAAGAGATTAAAGGGTATGCAAATATTGAAGGAGTAAAAGGAATACATCTTGATTATTTACGTTATCCTGGTAATGCATATAAAACAGATGGTGGTGCAGATGCTATTACTAATTTTGTGAAGAAGGTTCGTAGTCAGAATCCAAAGGTATTTCTTTCATGTGCGGTAATGCCTGAAAATGATTGTAAAAAATATTATGGGCAAGATATCAGTGCATTAGGAAAAATTGTAGATACAATTATTCCAATGCAGTATAAAGGAAATTACAAGGCCGGAACTGAATGGTTAAAATCAACTATTAAACTTTTCAGCGGAAAAGCAACAATTTGGAGTGGACTTCAAACTTATAAATCTGATGATGATCCAACTAAATTATCTGCAAGTGAATTATTATCTGATGCTAAGACATGTATATCAAATGGTGCAAAAGGAGTAATTTTATTTAGATATGGATTATGTCCAACAATTAATTTCACTTCATTACAAGATAAAAAAACTGTAGCACTTTCATCAGATAACATTAAAACAATGGCAGTTACAGTTAAAAAGTATGTTGATGAACATAAAAAATTACCTTCTAGTGTTACTGTTAACGGTAAGAAGTATACTTGGCCTCAAGTATGGTATGTCTTATCATATGCTGTTAATAATCTTGGTAAAAGTTTAACAAGTGTTCCTAATGTTAAAAGTTCTATTAAAGCAAATGGGAATGTTATTAATGAAAAGGTTTATCCATCTGATTTTAAGGATCAATCTAAAAGGGTTGTTCAATATATTAAGCAGAATGGTCAAGTTCCAAATTATGTTAGGACTGTGAAATCTAAAAAGAGAGTTAGGCCTCGTGTAAGTATTGATGCATTAGCAAGAATACTTGTATACTATTATAGTCATAAAAATACTCTTCCAGATTATTGTAATTATAATTCTAGTAGGTTTTCATCTGCTAAATCTAAATATGGTCATGCAACTAAATCTGGTTGTGATAATATGGGTCAGAATAATGGTGTTTATTGTGGGCCTCATAGTATGCAGGAATGTATCAGAAACCTTACGGGTAAAGTTATATCACAGTCTACATTAGCTTCTTGGGCTGGAACTGGTAGTGGTGGAACAGATCATCAAGGTTTGGAAACTGCTATTGCTAAAGCAGCAAAACAATTGAATGTGAAATTGACTTGTAAATGGTATAGTTTCAGTGAACTTGGTTGGGATGGAATTAAAAAGATTCTTGCTTCCCAAAACCAAGATTGTGTAATTCATAATCTCTACAGGTATAAACCTGGAGTGTATGGTGGTGATGGGCATTATGAAGTTGTCAATGCAGTAAACGACAGCAACATTAATGTCCAGAATAGTTTAGGTAATAGGTCATGTAATGATTGTTACTGTGGTTATATTGAATACCGTAGTAAGTCTGATTTTGAGACTTATATTAGTGGTATTTCACAGAAAAGTGTGCTTGTAATTACAAGGGGATGATTAAATGGTGAATCCGGTTAAAAAGATTAGAGCATGGCATTTGAATCGTAAACAATCAAAAGTTGATGCATTATATGCTGAAGTTGGTTTTACTGATGAAGTTTTAGAAAAACAAGTTGAAATCAACAAAGCAAGAAATAAACATGATATTCCTGATGAATCCAAAGTTGTTTATGAAGATTTTGTACAGTAAAGTGATTCTGATGTTGTCTATTAAAGAAAATAAGGTTTTGAATGAAACTAATCAACGTAATGTTATTCGTGCAAAGATTAAAGCTTTGAATTTCCGTTTGTTAACTTGTGTTGATGATGAACGTCAAGAGATTGAAGAAGAGATTGCACGTTTAACATTTCAATTAGATAATGTTACAATAGTATCAAACAAATAACAAATAATATAATATTCATGTGAAATAATAGTTTAGAAAAAATTTTTTATCAGTATGGGATAATATTTTTTTCTATGTTAATTGAGAAGATCATCTAGGGAGCAATAGTAGCAGCGAATGTGAAAGTTTCTTTGGATGTAAAACTAAATATTTTTAATAAAAACTAACTATGTTAAAAGTTTATTATCCATGTGTTAAATATTGTAAGTTTGTAGAATATTATAAAAAAAATATTTGAGAGTTTGTCTCAGTGTTTTTGTACACTATATTTCTTCTTAATTACTTAATAGGATTTATATTGTCTTTTTGTTTAGGAGTTTTTTCTAGATATTTTTTTTACATGAATATAGTTAATAAGTAAAATAACATATAGGGGAGTTTTGACTGTCGACATTTTGTCGGTGGTCGGCTCCCCTTATTTTTTTTTAAATTTTTTTATATTTGTAATTTCATATTATATTTATATGGAACTTTTTAGATTTTTTTTTGAAAATCATTGTTGTACAAATTTGTACATTAGTGTATCCTAACTCTTATTTGATTTGAATAACATAAAACTAAACATGTGTGAGGCAAAAAAGTATAAGATTTAACATTATTTATCATTAACATTTATAAACTATTTCTAACAAAAATAAATATATTATAATACTCAAAGGGGATTAAATATGTTAACATCTGTTCAAAAAGAAATTTTACAAACCTTAATTAATTTATACCAATCATCTAATGGTAAATCAATTAAGGGTGAAGACATTGCTGAGGTTATGAATAGGAACCCTGGAACAATACGTAATCAGATGCAATCATTAAGAAGTTTAGGTTTAGTTAAAGGTGTGCCTGGTCCGAGAGGAGGATATAAGCCAACCATTGAAGCTTACCATTCACTAAACATTTCAATATCAGACAATGATTCCAAAGTGCCTATTTATATAAACGGTGAAAGGCTAGATGACATTTCTGTTGCACGTATAGAATTTACAAGTGTTCCTCAACCTACGGAATGTGAAGCCGCCATTAAAGTTTTAGGAAGCATCAAGGATTTAAACCTTGGAGATACAGTCAGGATAGGTCCGACTCCTGTGAACAATTTGGGAGTTATGGGAACAATTGTAGGAAGAGACGATATGGACAATATCCTTTTAGTTGATACTACCACAATCAGAAGTATTCCTAAAAAGACTGTTGGTGATATTGCAAGTAAGGAAGTAATTTCATTTTCAGTTGACTGCTCTGTAAAAGAGGCATGTAAAAAATTGACTTCCCATGAAATTGACGGAGCTCCTGTCATTAAAGATGGAAAAGTAGTTGGTGTATTTACATTGACAGACCTTGTCCAGGCAATAGCTCATGATAAGGAAAACTTGTCTGTTGGTGAATTAATGTCAACTAATGTTGTCATTGTCAATGAAGATATGAAAATAGCAAATGCAATTGAAGTGATGCTTAAAAAATCAATTTCAAGATTAATAATAGCAGATAACAATCAGGTTTTACTAGGAATTGTCACAAGAACAGATTTAATAGACAGCATAACTAATTTAGAACAATTCCCAATTATTACTAATTAAGTGATTAAATGAAAGTTTCACAGCTCAGCATTGAAAAAGATATGAAAATAATTGATTTGATTAATCAATTTGAAAGTTCTGGAGTATTAGGTGCAGGCAGGGTAGCTCGTGCCTGCGATATTTTGGCGGACATGATTTCAGATGAAGACATGAATGTATTTTTAAGCCTTGGCGGTCCTTTGATTCCGGGAGGTATGCGAAATATTGTGACCAAAATGATTAAGGAAGGTCATGTCAATTTAATTGTTTCAAGTGGCGCAAATATTACTCATGATTTGGTTGAATCGTTTGGTGGAGCTCATTATCGCCATGAAGGAAAAGATGATGAAGAACTAAACGAAGAAGGTATCGGAAGAATTGCAGACATCAATGTAGGCTCTGACGATTTCACTCTTTTTGAAACTGAAATAACTAAAATATTTGAAAAGATAGCCAGTGAAAAAAATGTTGTTTCAATTCAGGAACTGCTTCATGAAATAGGTCTTCTTGTTGAAGATGAAAATTCATTTGTAGCTGCTGCAGCTAGAAATGATGTTCCGATTTTTGCACCGGGGCTTATTGATTCGATGATGGGTTTGCAGTTATGGATTTTTTCACAGGACCATGACTTTACCGTAAGTGCTGCAGGAGACATGCCTTTATTGTCAGATATTGTCTTTGGATCTCAAAAAGTGGGTGCAGTTCTTTTGGGAGGAGGCCTTACCAAACATTATACATTAGCTTCCAATGTAATTACTGGAGGTCTTGATGCGGCTATTCAGATTACAATGGACAGGCCTGAAGCCGGAAGTTTGGGCGGAGCGCCTCTTGAAGAAGCAAAATCATGGGCAAAAGCAAGATGCGGTTCTAGTCTGGCCAGTGTTGTTGGTGATGTTACAGTTATTTTCCCTTTAATTTATGCCGCAGCATTGGATAAGATTAGCGGTGATTAAATGAGTTATATAATTTTGGCCTTATTGTTTATTTTATCAGGATTTTTCATGAAATATTCTGATGATTTATATGATGAAAATAATGATTTGACTTTCGCTAGTGTTTTAGGAGTTGTTTGCGGTATTGCATCTGCTTTAGCTGCAATCTACAGCTCAGATGCTGCTTATATTTTCATGGCTATTCCGATAGGTAATTTCCTTGCACTGAAAATAGATGGAATTCATCATATAATTACATTAATAGTTTTCATTGTAATGTTATTAATTGCAGGAGTTCCTGAGTTGAATTTAGTTGTGTTACTAATTTGTATTTTAGGTACACTTTTAGATGAAGTTGGCCATGAATTAATTCATAAAATTACACAAAACAAGTTTTTAAATCTATTTTTTGAATATAGGTTTGTATTGAAAATTGTAATACTTCTGCTTGCAGCCTATGGCGTATTTGATATTTGGATATTTGTTTGCTTCCTTTTATTTGAAATATCATACGTATTTGCAGGAATTATTTTTGAAAGTTTGAATTAAAAAAAAGAAGTAAAAAAAGGAATATAAAATTCCTTAAATTTAGTCATCACCGAGGTCAATTCCCATTTTACCAGCTACTCTTGCGAGTAATACGGTAACAATAACAGCAAGAATGGTTACAACTATAGCATATATGAATAAACTTGGAAGAGCATCTCCAGTACCTATAAATTTCTCAATTAATTTTTGGATTGCTTCATTCCATGCTAAACCTGCAACAAGTGCGAATGCAGTTGTAATCAATCCTAAAATAGTTTCCATAATTAATTTTGTTACTTCGTTTGCCATATTTTTTCCTCCATTTAAATCAGTTTGTTCAAAGATAATAAGAACAATATTATATTTATTTCTTATAATTAAAATAGTTTAGTTTCAATTCAAGGATTCAATTAATTTTTCACATGCTTCCTTTGGATTATCTGATTCGTAAATACTTCTTCCAACAATAATTGCATTTGAATATTCCAATGTTTTTTTACCGTCTCCTCCTTGCTTTCCAACACCCGGAGAGATAATATATGCATCTTTCCCGACAATATCACGAATATCTGATAATCTGTCAAGTCTGGTTGCAGGTGCAACATAGTTTGTGATTCCCATGTCCACTCCCATTTGAGCTATTGCATCTGCATTTTTTTGCAGAAACATTTTTGCTCCGGGATGTGACATTTCAGTTAGCAGGAATAATTCTTTCTGGTGTTTGTTTGCCATATCTAGACATGCCTGTACACTGTCTGATCCGACAAAACCATGGCATATAATTGCATCTGCACCTGCCTTGAATGTTTCATCACATATTTTTTCATTTGTTGCGTCGATATCTGCTACCTTAAAGTCACAGATTACTTTAAATCCGAATTTGTCTTTTAGTTTGTTGATGATTTCAAGACCTTCGGCAAGTGCCAGTGGATATCCTATTTTAATTGTATCAATTTGTTCTTTAATTGAATCACATATTTCAATAGCTTCACTTTCACTCATTACGTCAAGTGCTAATATCAAGTTGTTTTTTATGTTCATAGTATCATCTTTGTTCTTTTATTTTATAAATATAATATTTATATATAATAAGGTATATAATATCATTATCAATAAAACTTTAATAAATTTTAATTATATTTTAAATTTTTATTGAGTTATATATCAATTAGTATTGATAGTTATTTGGAGGAAATTATTTATGCATATTATGGAAGGATATTTACCATTAAACTGGTGTATAATATGGTTTGTCATATCATTCATCGTTGTTGCATTTGGTATATATCAAATTAAAAAAATCGTGGATGAAACCCCTGAATCAAAAGCATTGCTTGCTGTAAGTGGTGCATTCATGTTTGTATTATCATCTTTGAAATTGCCTTCTGTTACTGGAAGTTGTTCTCACCCTTGTGGTAACGGGTTAGGCGCAGCATTATTTGGTCCAGCTGTAACTGCAGTACTTGCAACTATTGTACTTTTATTCCAAGCAATTTTACTTGCTCACGGTGGATTAACTACTTTAGGTGCAAACATATTCTCTATGGGAATTGTCGGACCATTAGTCGCATGGTTAGTATATAAAGGTTTAACTAAAGCTAATGTTTCATCAACTATTGCAATCTTCTTTGCAGCATTTTTAGGTGACTTGTTAACTTATGTAGCTACTTCATTCCAATTAGCTTTCGCTTTCCCTGCTCCTACTTTTGGTGAAGCATTAACCAAATTCTTAGTTATTTTCGCAGTAACTCAAGTGCCATTAGCTATTGGTGAAGGTCTCTTAACCGTAATTATATGGGACAGATTAAAAGCTTATAAACCAAAATTATTAGATAAATTAGGTGCTTTAGCTCCTAATGAAGCATAAGGTGATATAAATGAAAACATCAACATTAATTATTTTAGCTGTTGTGTGCATCATATTATTCATTGCACCATTAATAATGTTTAATGGTCATGGAGAAGATGACGGATACTTTGGCGGTGCAGATGATGCAGCAGGTGAAGCTATCGAAGAAACAGGTTTTGAACCTTGGTTTTCATCTATATGGGAACCACCTAGTGGTGAAATAGAAAGTTTATTATTTGCTCTTCAAGCAGCTATAGGTGCAATCATTATTGGTTATGCATTTGGTTACTGGAGAGGTAAAGGAAAAGAAGAATAATTTATTTCTTCTTTAATTTTCTTTTTTTTTTTAAGTGATTTTATGAAATTTGATATGGATTATATTGCACATAATAATGAATTAACAGAAACAAATCCTTATTTTAAATTGTTTTTAACAATTATATTGTTAATTGTTACATTAGCACTCGATAATCTGTATTTTGATGTATTCATATTTGTTGTAATGTCAATTGTCATTTTAGCAATTGCAAAAATTAACTATAGATCTTATTTGAAATTCCTGTCAATTCCAATGGCATTTCTTGTTATAACATGTATATTTTTACTGTTCTTCTTTGGAAAGGGGGATGTAATATATGAAACTGGAATACTGGGCATAGTGGTTACTAATGATTCATTTCATTATGCTGTTTATACATTTATGAGAGTTATGGGATGTTTGCCTTGTTTAGGATTTTTAGCATTGACTACTCCTATTGCAAAGATTTTAAATTGCCTTAGAACTTTTAAAGTTCCAAAAATTTTAATTGAAATTGCACTTTTGATGTATAATACTATATTCATATTTTTAAATGAAATCGACACTATGCAGAAAGCTCAAAACTCTAGATTGGGTTATCATTCATACTGGACTTCATTCAAGTCTTTAGGAGCTCTTGCAAGTACAATATTTTTAAGGGCACTTGATAAAAGTGAAACATTACAACATTCTTTAGATTCTAGAGGCTACACAGGTGATCTTCCGGTTTATGAACCAAGAAAAAAGGAGCATTAACATGATTGAAGTAAAAAATATTAAATATGCTTATAATTCTGAGTATCAGGCTCTTAAAGGAGTTAGCTTAAAGGTCGAAAGAGGCGAAATGGTTGCTCTTTTAGGTAAAAATGGTGCTGGTAAATCAACTTTGTTTCTTCATTTGAATGGAATTTTTGAACCTGATGAAGGTCAGGTCTTCATTGATGGTGAAGAATTAAAATATGATAAAAAGTCATTGCTTAAATTCAGACAAAAAGTTGGGATTGTATTTCAAAATCCTGATGACCAGATATTTGCTCCTACAGTTGAGGAGGATGTCGCATTCGGTCCTCTTAATTTGGGATTGTCTATGGAAGAGGTTCAGGACAGAGTTGAATATGCCCTAGCCCGTGTAGGTATGTCAGGATATGAGAAAAAAGCACCTCATCATTTAAGTGGAGGTCAAAAGAAACGTGTTGCCATTGCAGGTATTCTTGCAATGAAACCTGAAGTGATGGTTTTGGATGAACCTACAGCAGGCCTTGACCCTCAGGGAGTTGTTGATTTGTCAAAATTGTTAAGAGAACTTAATGATGAAGGAATTACAATCTTAATTTCAACACACGAAGTAGATTTGGTCCCTAATTATGCTGAACGTGTTTTTGTTTTAGTTGATGGTTTATTGATTGCAGAAGGAACTCCTAAAGAAATTTTTGCAAAACCTGAAATATTGGATCAAGCTAATTTAAAAGTCCCAATTGTCACTGAACTCTTCCAAGATCTTGAAAAGGAAGGTTTTGACATGCAAGGGGATTATCCGTTAACAATTGACGAAGCTAAGGATAAGTTTTTAGATTTGTTAAACAAAAACTAATTTTTTTTTAAATCAGATTTTTTTCATAATTATACTGCCCAAAGTATTACTCGCAGTATTAATTCATAATACTTTTTAATTATTAACTAAACATTTATATTATTAAAAACATATTTTTTCATAAGGTGAATTTACATGAGAATTGGAATTTGTGACACTACATTTGCTCGCTTTGACATGGCTGCAGCAGCTATCGATGAGCTTAAAAATAATGCTTATGATTTAAAAATCATCCGTCAAACAGTTCCTGGCGTTAAAGACCTGCCGGTAACTGCAAAAATTCTCATTGAAGAGGAAAACTGTGACATTGTAATGGCACTTGGAATGCCTGGCCCTATGGAAAAAGATAAGATGTGTGCTCATGAAGCATCAACAGGTCTTATTAATGCACAGCTCATGACAAACACTCACATTTTGGAAGTATTTGTCCATGAAGATGAAGAAGAAGATCCTGTTGAGCTTGCAAAACTTGCTGAAAACAGGGCACGTGAACATGCACAAAACCTGATAAAAATGATGTATCACAGAAAAGCAATGAGAAAAGAAGCTGGAATGGGAATGCGTGAAGGAAAAGAAGATGCAGGACCATTATAAAAAGGTGTAAAATGGAATATGAAGTAACTTTGGAAGATAAAAATGCAACATATGTGGTTCTTCCGGCATATAATGAAGCAACAAGAATCCCGCCTGTATTGGAATCAATTGCAGAGAAAGGATATAATATGGTCATTGTCAATGACGGTTCAACAGACAATACATTGGATGTTATTCTTGAATCCAAAAGGAAATATCCAAATCAGATTCATGTCTTTTCTTTACTAATTAATAGAGGTGTTGGTGTTGCTACACAAACAGGCTTTGATGCAGTTTTGAAATTCAATCCAAAATATGTTGTCAGTATGGATTCAGATGGACAGCACTCAGCCGATGATTTGGATGCTGTAATAAAACCATTGGTTGTAGGAGATGCTCAGGCAGTTATAGGCGTAAGGCCTCTGGAAGATATGCCTAGAAGCAGAAATTATGCCAATGCCATAATGAATTTATTGACCAAAATATTTTATAGGGTAGATGTAAGCGATTCTCAAACTGGTTTTAGGGCAATTACCAGAGAGGCATTAAATAAAATTACAATTAACGCTACTGGATATCTCATATCTTCAGAATTCATACGTGAAATCCATGACAATAATATTCCATTTGCAGAAGTTCCGATCAAAACAATTTACACTCCAGAAACTCAAGCAAAAGGAACAAATACTACTGCTGCAATAAAAATATTGCTTCAAATGATTAAACATCAGTTTTAAGGTGATAATATGTTTTTATATTCGTTAATATTTCCGATTATTTCTATTATAGCTATTGTATGGTTTGTATTAAGATATTTAAGGGGAAAAAATTCTGCACTTACAACACTATTATGGGCTCTTTTCTGGATTGTTGTTGCAATATTTTCACTTTTCCCAAATTTAAGTAATGAATTTGCCCGGTTAGTGGGCATAACTCGTGGTTTAGATTTTATTATCATTTTAGTATTCATAGTATTGTTTTATACTATTTTAAGACTTTACTTTATTGTAGATAAACTGCAGAATGATTTGAATACTGTTGTAAAACAGACAGCAATACAAAATGAAATTACTCTTGATGATGAAGAGGAATAGTTCATGTTATATTTTAGGGGATGCACTGCAAGAGAAAAACAAACTGACATTGCAAAAGCTACTGAAAGACTTCTTGAAATTGCAGGCGTTGATTTTCACACATTGGATGATGAAAAATGTTGCGGATCTGTTTTACTTAGAACCGGTTTTATCGATGAAGCAGAAGAGCAAATCCGAAAAAATACTGAAATTTTAAAGGGAGATACTATTATTACTTCCTGTGCGGGATGTTATAAAACTTTAAAAGAGGATTATGAAGGTTTGGATGTAGTTCATATTTCACAGCTTTTATATGATTTGATTAAAGAGGGCAAGCTTAGTTTTTCTAAAAAGAATTTAGATGTTACTTATCATGATTCATGTCATTTAGGTCGCCATTGCAATGTTTTCGATGAGCCAAGAGAGGTAATTGATTCAGTTGCAAATCTGATTGAAATGGAAAATATTCGTGAAAACAGTTTGTGTTGCGGCGCTGGAGGGGGTGTAAAGTCAGCTTATCCCGAAATTGCTCACGAGATGGCATCTTTAAGGATTAGTCAGGCTAAGGAAACCGATTGTGAAACACTGGTTACTCCATGTCCTTTCTGCAAACTGAATCTTGAGAATGATGATATTGAAGTTTTGGATTTAACTGAATTTTTAGTAAAATATGGTGATGTGGATGAAGACCAGTGAACTTGAAACAATGAGAAAATCTTTCAATACAGTTAAAAAAAGATCAGGTACTATTAAAGACTCATCATCTACCAAAAGATTAATTAAAAGAGTTCAGGAAATTAAAAAGTTCTCAATTGAAAACAACGAAGAGTTATTCAATCAGACATTAGAATCATTTAAACGCAACGATATTGATTTTAAAATTGCTAATTCAGCACAGGATGCATTGGATATCATTGATGAGCTATTGGCTGAATATGACTGCACTACAATTGCTAAAGCAAAATCCAATACTCTTGGTGAAATCAATCTTAAAGCCCATCTTAAGGGCACTGATATTGACGTTGTTGAAACTGATTTGGGAGATAGGATATTGCAGCTTAAAAGGACTGATAATAAACCCGTTCATCCGACAGGTCCTGCTTCTCATTTGAATATTTCCAAGATTACTGATATTGTCAACGATTCCCTGGATGTTAATGTCAATCCTGAAGCTAGGGAAATCATGGAAACTGTCAGGAAGGATGTGCTGAAACGTCTTGAAAATGCTAATGTAGGTATAAGTGGAGCCAACGCTATAGCATCCGAAGAAGGTTCCCTCGTAATGGTGCACAATGAAGGCAATATTTCAATAGTTTCACTTAAAGATTTGCATATAATCGTAGCTGGAATCGATAAAATTGTACCTTGTCTTGAAGATGCAATCTCTGTTGTAAAGCTTGAGACAATTTTTGCAACAGGAAACTATGTGACATCATATATGAATGTAATTTCCGGACCTTCAAAAACTGCCGATATTGAGAAAAAACTCCTGAAAAATATGTATGGTGCCGAAAAGGTTGTTGTAATACTGCTTGACAATGGAAGAAGTGAAGCTACACCGGAATGCCTTTATTGTATTGGATGCGGAAATTGTGTAGTGCACTGTCCTGTATATAATGCAGTAGGTAATGAATTCGGATTCAACAACTATCTTGGAGGCCGTGGTGTTGCAATGTCAAAGTTCATTGAAGATGATGAAACCTGCTATAATTCAGGTCTTTACATGTGTACCTTGTGCGGACTGTGTACTTTAAACTGTCCGGTCAGTATTCCGACAAATGAAATAATTGAAAACATGAGGAAATTATCAGCTGATGTCGGATTTTACCCAAAGGCTCACGGCATTATCAAAGAGAATGTTTCTAAAAACGATTCTCCTTATTAATCACTATTTTTTTTAAAATTTTCCAAAAAACCAATAATATTATAAATAATAAGGAAGTAATATTATTATATTATAAAATTATATTTTATTGGAGGAAATATATGCTTCTATTAATAAGTCCTATAAATCGTGAAGAAGCTCTTGAATCTATTGAAGGCGGAGCAGATATTGTTGATGTGAAAAATCCTAAGGAAGGCTCCCTTGGTGCTAATTTCCCATGGGTAATTAAAGAGATTAGGGAATTAACTCCTGAAGACAAACTTGTCAGTGCTACTTTAGGTGATGTACCTTACAAACCGGGTACTGTTTCACTTGCAGCAATGGGTGCTCATGTTTCCGGAGCAGATTATATTAAAGTTGGATTATATGGAACAAAAGACCATGACGAAGCGGTTGAAGTCATGGAAAATGTTGTAAAAACTGTAAAAGATGTAAGTGAAGATACAATTATTGTAGCAGCAGGATATGCTGACGCTCACCGTGTAGGTGCAGTCGGCCCTATGGAAATTCCAAAAATAGCAAAAGATGCAGGATGCGACCTTGCAATGTTGGATACTGCTGTTAAAGACGGTCATACATTATTTGATTATTTAGATATTGATCAGTTAAAAGAATTTGTTGAAGAAGCTCACAGTTATGATTTATTAACTGCACTTGCAGGGTCCGTTAAAAAGGAACAATTAAAACCATTGAATGATATTGGTTGTGATGTTGTAGGTATTAGAGGAGCCGCTTGTGTTGGTGGTGACAGAAATACTGGTAAAATACACCACACTGCAGTTGCTGAGCTTAAAGAATTATTGGATTCATTCTAGTTAGGTGTAATTATGTCATATTCAAAAAAAGTCCAGGAAGCAAGAATGTCTTATACTTTTGATGATTTTCTCTTAACTCCAAACGCAAGTTATGTAGAACCAAAAGATATTTGTACAAATATTGAATTAGGTAAAGGAATTAAATTGAACATTCCTGTTTTAAGTGCGGCTATGGATACCGTTACTGAAGCAGACCTTGCAATTGCTATGGCACAGCAAGGTGGTATTGGAGTACTTCACAGAAATCTATCTTTAGAAAGACAGGTTGAAGAAGTTAGAAAAGTTAAAAATGCTGAAGATTTAACTATTCGTGATGTTATAACTATTTCTCCGGATTCCACTGTAATTCAGGCTGAAGAAATAATGCGTGATGAACTTATCAGCGGATTGCCTGTTGTTGATGATGATGCTGATGTATTGGGCATTATATCAAAAAGAGATATTAGGCCGGTTTTAAAATCCGAACCTTCAACTCATATCAAAGACATAATGACTTCAGATGTCGTTACTGTTGAAGAAGGAGTATCTGCTGAAGAAGCATTGAATGTTGCTTATGAAAACAAGGTTGAAAGACTTCCTGTTGTTCGTGATGGCAAACTGGTAGGAATAATCACTATTAAAGATATTTTAAACAGATCACAATATCCTAATGCAGCACGTGATAAAAATGGAAACTTTTTGGTCGCTGCAGCATGCGGTCCATTCGATTTGGACAGGGCGATGGCACTTGATCAGGCAGGGGCAGATATTATTTCCATTGACTGCGCTCATGCACACAATATGAATGTGGTTAAATTTACTGAAACTATTAAAGATAATATTGACGCTGAATTATGTGTAGGTAACATTGCAACTGCTGAAGCTGCTGAAGACTTAATATCCATGGGTGTAGATGCACTTAAAGTTGGTATTGGTCCTGGTTCAATGTGTACCACTCGTATTGTAGCTGGTGTTGGTGTACCTCAACTTACAGCTATTTCAGATGTTGCTGATGCTGCTCGCGATTCCGGTGTTCCTGTTATTGCTGACGGAGGTATCAGATACTCCGGTGATGTTGCAAAAGCTATTGGTGCCGGTGCAGATGCAGTAATGCTAGGTAATTTACTTGCAGCTTCCTTAGAAGCTCCTGGAGATATTGTTGTAATGAACGGTAAACAATACAAAAAATATCGTGGAATGGGATCTATGGGTGCAATGACCAGCGAGTATGATGGTGGAGCAGACAGATACTTCCAAGGTCAAAAAAGTAAAATGAACCATACCAAATACGTTCCTGAAGGTATTGAAGGTGCTGTACCATACAGAGGAACTATTGCAGAAATCTTATTCCAGTTAGTTGGTGGTTTAAAATCATCCATGGGTTATTGTGGTGCAAAAGATATTGCTGCAATGAAAGAAAAAGCCAGATTCGTTAGAATTACAAGTAGTGGTATAAAAGAATCCCACCCTCACGACTTGTTAATTACTAATGAAAGTCCTAATTATCCAACTCTTGAATAGTTGGATGATTTTTTCATATTTTTAGATGAGATTGAGAATATGGCGCAAGGATTTATAGGAAATTTATTTCTCATCTAAACAATATTTTTTTTATTTAATGTTAAGTGTTTTTTCTTTAAAATGCTTAATTTTAGCAAACCTTTAAATATTAGTAACTACTATATTATCATATTAGATAATTTTATGATTATTTTCAGATAATCATGTTTATTTACATTTAATTAAATTTTATTATTTACGGAGAGAATATAAATGGCAAGAACTAAAAAAGTAGGTATCACAGGAAGGTTCGGTGCAAGATACGGAAGAAAAGCAAAAAGATCTGTTAAAATCATTGAAGAAAACATGAAAAAAAATCATGTTTGTCCTAAATGTGATAGACCATATGTAAAAAGACAAGCTGCTGGAATCTGGAAATGCAGAAAATGTGGTGCAGTATTCACTGGTGGAGCTTACGTTCCTCAAACCCCTATGGCAAAATCTGCAGCACGTAGTATCAGAGATATTAGAGTGGAGGAATAAGCTTTGTATAGATGTCCACGTTGTGGAGCAGAAGTAGACCATAAAAGCTACATGGAAAATAAATGTCCTAAATGCAGATATAGGATTTTATTCAAAAATGTTCCAGAAACAACCAGAATTATAAAAGCAAGATAATTCTTTGCTTTTATCCATATTTTCACTATTTTTGATTTAAATGTTAATTTCTACTTCTAGAAAACCTTCTCAAAAAACTAGAAAGTTCTGTAAGAATTTAGCACGTTCTACCGATTCAACCTCTGTTAATAGGGGAAAAATGAATATGCGCGAATTGCTGCTAAAGGCTCTTGAATTGGATGAAATTAACTTGGCAGTCGTTAATGAAATCAAAGGAAATCCAAGTAAAGTAACCTTTTATTCAAATAAGGGTGAGGTTTTGCTTGTAATGCTTATCAGTGTTACACAGGATTCGGAAAAGCTTAACATTGCACCTTCAAGATTGAAAATAGTTTCACAATTTGATAAGCTTAATGTTTTAAGTGATATTTTAGGTTTGGATTTAGTGGACAAGGCTGAGGATAATTATATCCTTATTTCTCAAGATGAAAAATTTATGGCTAAGATTAATTTTATCAATAAATTTGGAGATAAACTCCATTTTCAAATCAATGTTAAAAAGATTTTAGAGGATGTACATGATTGATGAAACTCCTCTCGAATCGCTTAACAGCATTATATCCATAGAATTTGATAGCAGTCATCAGGCTGAAATTGTTTATAATTCAATCCTTTTGGAGTTTGATACTGCGCCGGATTTTAGATCATCAATGACGATTGTTCAGGATGAATCTAAAATTATTATCAAAATAGATGCTGAAGACTCAACATCCTTTAGAGCTTCTGTCAATTCCGCTATAAAATGGATAAAATTAGCATCAGAAATAAATAATTTAACAAACTTATAAAATAATAATTAGGTGATATTATGGAGATTCCTGAAAACATTCAAAATCAATTAAATCAGTTTCAACAATTACAACAACAAGCTCAAGCAGTAACCATGCAGGTTCAAAATGTTGAAATTCAAATTCAAGAAACTGAAAAAGCTTTAGAAGAACTTAAAAAAACTGATGAAAATACTGAAGTATTCAAACAAGCTGGAACTTTACTTATTAAAGTTGAATACGCAGATACATTAGCAGAAATGGAAGATAAATTAGAAACTCTTCAATTAAGAAAACAAACCATGACCCGTCAAGAAGAAAGAGTCATGAAAAAACTTGAAGAAATGCAAGCAACTATCCAAAATGCAATGCAAGGTATGGGCCAATAGGCTTAATACTTTTTTCTTTTTTTATAGATTTACATGTCTAAACTCAAAAAACTATCTCCAGAAGATTTATCAACTATTTCTGATGATTTTGGCGAAATATTGGAAAAAGAGGTTTCTAAAAATATTTCCACCAAAGAAGTTGAAGACTTGGATTTGGATATTACCCTCAATTATGAAAATGATCAGTTAGACGTTGATGTTGATGTTGGCATTCTTTTTGATGAGCTTTCTGAAATAAACCAAGACCAAATCATGAAAGCTATTGATGAAGCTTATTTGAAGTTTGATTCCTACATTGATGAGAATTTCAGGGAATAATTATTTTTTTTTAAATTTTTCAGTATTACTTATTTAAATATTTTTATTAAAATAAGTATTACTTTTTTATAAAAAAGTATTTATACTATTAATTTCAATAGTTATATTGTGCAAGGATGAGTGAAGATATATTATCATATTTTTTTGCATCAAAATTGAAATGAGTTTGAAGTAATGTCAATAGCTTAGCAATATAAATGTAACACGTAATACTATCTTTCAATTTCCCTCTTCTAGTTACTTCAAACTTATTTTTTTCAATTTAACTTTATCAATCTAATTTTATTAAAATTTATTAATTTTTAAGCCTTAAAAATTCGGCGTTTTATAATTTTTCATTTTTCATGAATAAATGTTTATTTTTTAATATATAATTTAATAATTATATATATTTTAATAATTATTTTTAAAAATTATATATTCAAGTATACTTTAATTTTTCTAAAATAGAGTAACATTTATATACTATGTAATTAAAACTAATTAGTAGAGGTTCATAACTGTCTGTTATAAATCTTAAATTGATCATTATTTTTCGTATTTCTCGAGAGAGCTGACAAACACATCAGCTCTTCTCACCTCCTTAAGTTTTTAATACTTCTTTTGTCCAATTATTTAATATGATTAAAAAAATTCCAGTAATAGATTTAATGCAAGGCCAGGCTGTAAGCGGCAAATCCGGAATGAGGGATACATACACACCATTAAGAACTGTTTTTGCTCCATCATCCAATCCTGTTGATATTGCACAGGGATTAAAGTTGAATGGTGCTGATGAGATGTATATTGCAGATTTGGATTTAATCGAAGCTCATGGTCATAACATTAATGATATAAAAATGGTCAACACAATTTTACCGGTTATTTTTGACGGTGGCGTAAAAAACTGTGAAGCCTTTGAATTTTTCCTGGACTATGCCTACAAGGTCATTGTTCCTAGTGAAACTCTTGAAAGTATAGATGAGATGAAAAGGATATTTGAAAAATTTCCAAAAGAAAGGATTGTAGTAAGTGTTGATGTAAAAGATAATGAGTTGCTTTCTAAAAACCTTGATTTAAATTTATCAGAGCTTAAGGAAATCTTAAAGGAGCTTGATCCCAATGAAATAATCCTTTTGGACATTACAGGTGTAGGTACTGAAAAAGGATATAATGAAAAACTCTTAAATGAATTTTCTGATTTAAAAGACAAGCTGATTATAGCAGGAGGTTTAAATAAAAATTCATTAAATGAACTGGAGTCTATTGGGATAAAAAAAGTATTGATGGGTACAAGTCTTCACTCCGGGGAAGTAAAACTTCTTGATTGAACATTATTAATATGCAGAAATTTTCATTAACATTTTTCTTGCAGGCCTTTAGAAGGTGTGTTTAACCTTCATTTACTATTTTTTTAATTATTATTTTTAATTAAACAATTAAACTGAAATTAAAGTTCTAACTAGATGTTTTTCACTATTCTAAAAATAGTGCAGGGTTTTCAATATTTTGCAGCTCTGTTCAATAAAAATAGATAATTATATATTACTTTCAAACATAGATTAAATTGTTAATGCATTTATATCTTGTTTGTTTTAAAAAGTGAAGATTTGGGATAGTAGTGTATTAATGCTGCAATAATTATTTCTGCGATTATTGCATAAAACAATTTAGTTAACTTGGAGGATATTTATGAAAAAAATATTGTCAATTTTAGTATTCGCAGCAGTTTTTGGACTGCTTATAGGTTCTGTTGCTGCATCAAGCATAGAAATGGTATCTCACGATTTTGATGGAAATTTTGATATGAACGTTCCTAAAAATGCAACATTTAAAAAAGTGGATTCATCTGGTTTTTTAGAAAGTACTGTGGCATATTATGATGCTGGTGATAATCTTAACGTAACATATACTTTACAAGATGTAAACGATACAGTTAAAAATGCAATGAGCCAGTTATCAAAACTAGGTGTTAATTTTACCACTGATGGTGATATTAAGTATGCTAGTGTTGGTAACATGAGTGAAATACTTTACCAAAAAAATGGTGAATTGGTTATATTGTCAAGTGACAAGTTGGATATGAATACCTTAAAAGAAATGGCACATTCTATTAAATTAGTATAATTAAATCATTTTAAAGGTAACGTTGATTTTTTTGTTACTTGTATTGTTATTGACTGCATTGATGGTGCAGGGATAACAAAACTTTTATTTTTTTTGAAAGGCTTTTTTAAAAATGTTTTGAAAAAAAGTTAAAGAATTTAGATTAAAGAACTTAAAATTATATATGGGAATATGCATGCACAAATGAATAATGCAACTCCTAATCCTAATTTAACCTTGTCTTCATCTAGTGCTCCGGATATGATAAGTAGTATTCCAAAAAATCCGAATATAACTGGAAGGATATGTGAAAAAATTGTTGTTCCTACTGCTGCCATTTTAAATCACTATAATAATTTTTAATCTTTTAGTTAATAAAATTAACTTTTAAATTTTTCTTTAAATTTTCTAATTCGGAAATTAAATAAATTTTTTATATGATTTTTTTCAAAAATATGAGTAATGAGGATAGATAAACATAGTCATCACAAAAAAGCCGGTGAAAATTTAGCATTTGTATTTTTCATGAATCTTACATTTAATATAATTGTTATTATTGGAGGTCTGGCTACTAACAGTATGGCAATTCTTGCAGATTGTATTCATGATTTGGCAGACACCATTTCAATTGCTCTTGCATGGGCATTGGAAAAGGTTTCTCAAAAGGATTCATCGGAAAATTATTCCTATGGATATCAGAGATTTTCAATTTTAGGTGCAGTAATCATTTCCGTTTTTGTAATTATAATGGCATTCGTTATTCTTCAGGAGGCTATTCCAAGATTATTCTCGCCTGAAGAGGTTGATGCCGGAGGAATGCTTATTATAGCGGTAATAGGTGTGGTTTTCAAATTTGTTTCTGTTCATCGTCTTCACAAAGGAGAAACTTTCAATGAAAAGGCTATTTTTCTGCATCAATTAGGAGATATATTTGAATGGCTTACTATTTTAATATTGGGTGTTGTTTTAATGTTTTGGGAGGGCGCCCCATATTTGGATCCGTTTGTTTCAATAGGAATAGCATTATGGTTGATATTCAACCTTGGAAGGAATTTATATAAATCACTTGAAGTTCTACTCCAAAAAACACCTGATTATTTTGATGTGGCTGAGTTTAAAAATTCCATTATGGAAATCGATGGGGTTAATGCAATTGATGATTTTCACATATGGTCACTTGACGGCATTGATTCTGTCATGACATTAAAGGTTGATGTTGATTTTGGTTATGATGTTGGTGAAATTAAAAAACAGATTTATTCTATTTCAAATAAATATCATGTTGTAGATATCACTATTGAATTTGAATAGATTAGGGGGACTTTCTTTTATATGACTCTTGTAGTAATTGGGCCGGTAACAAAGGATTTGATTGTCATAGGTGATGAAAAATCTCAAAAGACAGGTGGAGCAACCTATTTTCAAAGTTTTGTATTTGAAGAGTTTTACAGTGACTATGTTGCTCTTGTCAACTGCAGTGATAAGAATCTTGTTAATGATTTTCCCGATTTGGATAAAGTTAAGGTAATTGAAAAAGATGATACTCATTTTTTTATTAATAACTATCCTGATAGAGATAACCGTGATTTTCGCCAGCAGTTAAGCAATTTTGCAGATATACCAATTTATCCGGGGGATTTTGAAAACATCCTGCCTAATGAAATTGACGGATTTGTTTTAAATCCTTTAAACAGATTTGATTTTCCCGCCGAAACCATTGAATATCTGAAGGGTTTTGATGTTCCTATCTTTATGTCGGTACAGGGGTTTCTCAGAGTCAAAGGCGATAAAGTAAATGACAATTACACATTAAAATTAGATAACTTTGATGAGTTAACATCAATTTTATCAGGCGTTAATGTTATTTTTTTAGATACTGGTGAAGAAAGCATAATTGGACTTGACTATGATGTAGATGAGATGGTCATAACTAACGGAAGTAAGGGTTCCAGAATAGTTTGCGGTGATGAAATAAAAATCAGTCCCGTCCCTTGTGATAAAGTTGTGGATACTACGGGTTGTGGTGATACGTATATGGCAGCTTATGTGACACAAAAATTATTGTTTAAATCACCTGAAAAAGCTGGAAACTTCGCTTCACAAATTGCCAGTGAAAAAATAAGAAATTTTGGACCTTATAAATCAAACAAATTCTGAAATATTTAAAATTCATGTAAACACTTTTTTGTTGATGTTGTTTTCTATTTTTAATACTTTTTAACTAACATTACATTATTTAGAAAACTTTATATTATAATAGGATTAAAATAATATATGAATTTCGAATTTTTTTTTACACTTTTAAAGGGTCATCATGTTAAACAAATCAACTAATATAATCGAAAAGGAATTTAAGAATTTACGTAGGGAGCTATTGGATTTAACTTTAAGAAATCAGCTTCTTAACTTTAAATCAAGAGCAAAAACCATTACTATAGTAAATCAATCTCCTTTAAATCTTTTCCAAACTCTTGTTCTCCAAGACAGCAAGATGTATTTTGTTGCAAACAAAAAGGACAAAAAGGAAGACAAGTCTTCAGTTTGGGATCACATTCCATTTGATTTTTCAAAGTTTACAGAAGGAGACAGGAAGCTGGCTACCGATTTGACCCCAAAAGAACTTCAAAAAAGATTATATTACATTAACAACCAAGCTAAAACAATGCTTCAGGAGCAAGGTTATAATATTCTGTATCTGGCAATTGGATTTTTGGAATGGAAAGACAAATCCAAGCCAAGACAGAAAAATAAGGCTCCGCTGGTTTTGATTCCTGTTGCAATGGAAAGGAAAAAGGTTGGAGAATCATTCAATCTTGAATGGACTGGAGAGGATATTCAAACCAACATTTCACTTAAAGCCAAATTGTTGGAAGCAGGTATTGAACTTCCTGATTTCGAATTCAAAAGATATGGTGAAGTCATTGACCATTATATTGCAAAAGTCCGTCTTGCAGTATCTCGTATGGATGGATGGGAAGTCAACAATGATGTGGCTTTAGGTTTCTTTAGTTTTACTAAATTTGTAATGTATAATGATTTAAATCCTGAAGCATGGGCTGAAAATGTAGATTTAACCAAAAATGAATTGATACAGGCTATTTTCAATCCAGCCAAAAACGATCAGGAAGCGTTTAGAGAAGAGGATATTGACTTAAGGCTTGAATATCAGAATATGTATCAGGTTTTGGATGCTGATTCATCCCAGATTGCAGCTATTCAGGACGTTAAGGCCGGTAGGAATCTTGTTGTGGAAGGACCGCCAGGAACCGGTAAATCACAGACAATTGTAAATTTAATTGCCGAGTTACTTGCAGAAGGTAAATCAGTTTTATTTGTATCTGAAAAAATGGCAGCATTGGATGTTGTAAAAGACAGATTGACTGCTGTAGGTTTGGGCAAATTTGTTTTGGAATTGCATTCCCATAAAACCAGGAGAAAAAAATTCCTTAAGGATTTGCAGAAGGCAACCAACGTACGTCATCAGGAACCATTGAATATTGATCAGACTATTCGAAAACTTGAAACCTTGCGTCATCAATTGGATGATTATTCTCAAATTATTCATAAACCTGTATTTGCCGTAAATTTATCCGCATTTCAATTATATGGTATGAAAGAATCAGCAGATGATCATTTTGCAAGAAAAGATACACTGATGCCTCTGGTTAGATTTGAAAGTCCTGAAAGTGTAACCTTAAAAGATTTGGATGATATGAAAATTGCTCTTGAAAATCTTGCCGAGTTATATCAGACCATTTCCAAAGAGAATCCATGGAGCAAATGCTCTCCTAAAAGTCTGCTTCCTGCAGATTTAAGAGAAATCGAAATGCTCATTAATGATACTCTCCATAGTTTGGATAACTTCCTTGTGGAGCGCGGAAGGGTTTATGATATTTATGGAATAAAAAAACCGGATACTCTAAATGAGTTTAAAAATTCACTTTCCGCTTTTGAAGTCATCAAATCCCAGAATGCAGAACTGATAGATGCAAGTATCATAAAATCAGGTGCATGGAACAGTAACAATGATGATGCATTCAGATTAATTCAGGAACTTCAAAGATATCAGAAATATGCCGGAATTTTAAATAAATTCAACCAAAACATTTTCCAGGTGGATATTGACCGTTTAATCTATGAGCTGCAGCAGCTTTCCAACAAACGTTTCCGTTTCTTTAGTTCCAATCAGCATCATGAAATTGTAGAAAGATATTATGCCCGTCCGGTAACAGGCAGTGCTGATGACATCATAAGAGAACTGCAAGAAGCAAAAGCAGTTATTAAAATGAGAAGAAATCTGGAAGCTAATGAAACTTTGGGCAAAAAATATTATGGAGGATATTGGCATTTAAATGCAAATCCTGAAGACTTAAAAACTATTGCCCGCTGGATGAATGAATTTACCGCCCTTGTTCGTGAAGGAACCTTTTCAGAAAACACCATTGATTTGATGAGTAAAGACTTATTTGACTTTAACCCTGAAAGAGACCTTGCAGATTACATAGACTCTGGAGAAGAATTTGTAAGGGAACTGTCCAGACTTAGGGAAAAATTAAACCCTAGAAGTAAATTAATCTTTAAAAGAGAAACAGGTGATGTTCCATTTGAAGCATGGCAGGAACAGTTGTATACCTGGAGAGGACAACTATCAAGTCTTCATTTATGGTCACAATACTTGAATACTAAAAATGCACTGAAAACTTCCAATGCAAGAATGTTTGTAGATTCCATTGAGAAAAGAAACATTAAAAAAGAAGATATTGAAGCATTGGTTGAAGGAAACTTTGCAGATTCACTTTTAAACATATTATTTGTTGAAAATCATGAACTGGCAACATTTGTTGGCGAACTTCATGAAAACAGAATAAGGGAATTTAAGGATTTAGACAAAAAGATTCTCACCCTTAACCGTAAAAGGATATTCCAAAGACTGAACAGTAATATTCCAAAAATCTTTGGAGGAACTGAAAATCCACAGGCAAAAATATTGGCCGGAGAATTTACAAGAAAAAGCGGACACATGCCTGTCAGAAAACTTTTGGAAAGGGCAGGGGGAATGATAAAACAGATTAAACCTTGTTTTATGATGTCTCCATTATCTATTGCACAGTACCTTGACCCTACAAATGAAGAATTGCAGTTTGATGTTGTTATTTTTGACGAAGCAAGTCAGGTAAAACCTGAAGATGCATTAGGTGCATTTATGAGGGGTAAAACTGCTGTGGTTATGGGAGACACTCAGCAATTGCCTCCAACTTCATTTTTCGACCAAATGTCCGATGCAGACAGCGATGAAGAGGAAGCTACATCACTGGATATGGAAAGTATCTTGCATCTTTGTAAATTATCCTTCCCTGTTAAAATGCTTAAATGGCACTACAGATCCCGCCATGAATCATTGATTACAGTTTCAAATAGGGAATTTTATGACAATGACCTTTTGGTTTATCCGTCACCTTCACATTCTGATCCGGAACTTGGTTTGAAATTCCATTATAATCCAAATACTCAATATTTGAGAGGTAAATCTTCTGCTAATCCTCTTGAAGCACAGGATGTTGTAGAAGAGATATTTAATCACTTTGAAAAATATGGTGATACAAAAAGTTTAGGTGTTGGAACATTTTCCGTTGCTCAGAAAAATGCAATATTGGAAGCTCTGGAAGTAAAACGTAAGGAGCATCCTGAATATGAACCGTTATTCTCAGACAATAAGGAAGAACGTTTCTTTGTTAAAAACCTTGAAACAATACAGGGAGATGAACGTGATGTTATTCTAATCAGTGTGGGTTATGGTTACGACCAGGATGGAAAAATGTCCCTTAATTTCGGTCCTTTAAATCAGGACGGAGGAGAAAGACGTTTAAATGTATTGATTACACGTGCAAGAGAAAAATGTGTAGTATTTTCAAACTTCAAAGCTTATGATATGAATTTAACAGCTAACCCTCCTTATGGTGTCAAATCCCTTAAGGAATTTTTAGAATATGCTGAAAATTTGACTTTAGGTACACAGGGTAATGATGAATACACTGTAGAACCGTTTGAAGATGCAATAGCTAGTTTCCTGCAGGAAAATGGTTATACTGTAGACAGACAAATAGGTTGTGCCGGATTTAGGGTAGATCTGGCTATTGTGGATGATGAAAACCCTGGAAAATATATATTGGGAATTACAACTGACGGAAAAATGTATTCCTCAAGTAAGGTAGCTCGTGATAGGGACAGGCTTCGTGAACAAGTTTTAACTGGTCTCGGATGGAAATTATATCATTTATGGTCAACTGACTGGTATAGAAACAGAGATTTGGGACGTAAAAAACTGTTGGAATTCGTTGAAAAATCAATTCGCCAAACTCGTGAAGAAGAGAGGCGCAGGTCTGAAGAAGAGAAGAAATTAGCTGAAAAAAGAAGATTGGAAGCTGAGAAAAAAGCTGAAGAATTGCGTTTGGCCCGTGAAAGAGAAGAAAAAGAAAAGGCTGAAAAAGAGGCAGAAGAATCTGAAATAAATCCTGAAGATATTGGTCCTGCAGATTTTGTGGAGGTTGAAAAAGTTGATGATGGTGATGTTTTTGAAAAGCCTATTGATGTAAGCGCAATTGACCCTTCAGAATTCTTTGAAGATGATGATATAAATGTTGATTCAGGTAATTCCAATCCAATAAATGAAGAAAAAACTCAAGTTGAGTCTCCTTCAGAATTTGTTACTGTTGAAGAATCAGATGAAGAAGGATTTAAACCTAATCCGTCTGAGTTCATAGAAGATGATTCAATTGATGAAGAAATCAGCATTTTGGAAAATGACAATACGGCTAAAACATCAGACATTGAAAAGGATGATGCTGATGACCATAATCCAGAAGTCGATGTCTCTGAACCTGATGTAAGTGTTGATGATATTGGTGTTGTTTCTGATTCTGATGATGTGGATGTAAGTGTTGATGATGTTTCTGAGCCTGTTGGTGATGATGGTTCTATAGGTGAAGTGGATGATGTTTCTGAGCCTGTTGGTGATGATGGTTCTATAGGTGAAGTGGATGATGATTCTCAACCTGTTAATGATGTTGTTGAAGATTCACAGGATGATAAAGAAGTTTGGGAATCTCAAGATGAATCTCAAGA
Source organism: uncultured Methanobrevibacter sp. (assembly GCF_902764455.1). Taxonomy (NCBI): domain Archaea; kingdom Methanobacteriati; phylum Methanobacteriota; class Methanobacteria; order Methanobacteriales; family Methanobacteriaceae; genus Methanobrevibacter; species uncultured Methanobrevibacter sp. The sequence goes on along the minus strand of NZ_CACWVY010000014.1, from coordinate 41,392 downwards.
TAAAAATGATGATGCAGAAGTTTGGGAAGATGATGAAGATGTTTCCCCAGAAGACAATGCGGAAGTTTGGGAAGATGATGCTGATTATGCAGATGAAGAAGAATCTAAACTAAGATCTTTTAAGCAAAAGGTTAGGGATTTTATTACTCACGAAGAACCTGATGAGGATGAATCAAATAAAACTTCATTTTTCTCAGGACTTAAATTCCATAAAGGTTTAGGTAAAAATTCAGATTTGGAAGATGAAATCGATGAAGATATTAAATTCACTGAGGATTCTAAAAATGAAAAAGAACCAGCTGAGGAAAAAGTTGATTTAGGTTCTGATGATGATTATATTTATGTTGACCATAGTAACGATGAGATAAATGATGAATCATATATCGAAGATGACTTTGATATTCACGATTATGCCTCTGAAGTTGATGATGAACCTGTCTATGATGAAAAAGAGTTTGAAGAGGATTCAAGCTTTGATGAAGTTCAAGATAAAAATATTAAAAAGCCAATATTTTCAGAAAAAGTCAATATTGAACCTAAAAAATCTTCTAATAATGACATTGACGAAGTAGATGTTGAAAAAGAAGTTCATTTTGATAATGATGAGGTTAATGCTAAAGATGTTGATGTTGATTTAGGTTCTGATGATGTTAATGTTGATAATAGAAGGGATTTGAGTCATGATGGTGTTGATGTTGATTTAGGTTCTGTTGATTTAGGTTCTGATGATGTTAATGTTGATAATAGAAGGGATTTGAGTCATGATGGTGTTGATGTTGATTTAGGTTCTGATGATGTTAATGTTGAAGATGACAAGGTTGACTTGGGTTCTGATGATGATTATATTTATGTTGACCACAGTAACGATGAGGTAGCTGAAGAAGATAGTGAAGATACTACCCACGAGGTGGATGAAGCTCCTCAAGAATTTAAAGTTAAAAATAAACATAAACGGGCCAGTTATGTCAAATCTGTAATTTCGGAGATGGTTTCCGGTGAATCTCAGCTGGAAGTTGAGGAAATTGAAACAGTACGCGGTGAAGTAATTGATGAGGATGCTCCATTGCATAAACCTGCTCCTAAAGATGATATGGTTGTTGAAGCTGAAATTGTAAATGGTGGTGATGCTAATCCGCAATATATTCCATCAGTTGAAACATCCTATGATGATGACTACTTTGAAGAGGATGAAGAACTCAACATCTTTACAGATGAATTGCCTGATTTGAGTCATGATGAACAGGATGAAATTCATGATGAAGCGACTAGGGTCATTGACAAGGCTATGGACCAGTTCATGAGTGACGTATTTGACAAGGAAGATGAAAAACCTTCTGAGATTATTCAAGAGCCTAAAAATGATATTAATTTTGAGCCTAAATATGAAGATGATGCAGGTGATGAGCTTGAATCAAACATTGAAGATATGTTTGTTGATGAAGAAATAACCTCTGAGGTCACTTCAGATATTGAAGATGTCAAAAATGATGTTGAAAATGAATCCGTTGAAGAGAATACATTACCTGATGAAGTAGTATACTTTAAAGGTGCCACTGATGTTACCAATCCTTTAAGAAAAAATAATGTTTACTATAAAAATGAGAATAAACGTTCTTTGAAAGATTCTATTCGGGGAATAAAAAAGGACATGGCTTACATTAACAAATCACTTAACGAAATTGAAAATCCGACAGAAATTGATTATGTTTCAGTTGTTGACAGGACTGAAGAATATGATCCGAGAGACTATCTGTCAAGACCAAGTGATGATGATTCAGACAAGATTATTCAAATGGAAGAGGAATCTCTTAAAAAAGAATTCACCGGCAATGATTTTGATAATAACTTCGTTGAAGATGATGTTATTGTAACTGAAACTCAAGATGAGTTTTCAGATGAATATAAAGATCAGGCATTGGAAAATATTATCCAGTCAGCCGATGAGGATTATAAGGAAATTGAAAAGGAAAGATTCCAGAATAACAACAAGCTTAAGGCATTTGATGATAAAAAACTTCCTGGCAAGAAAAAACTTGAAGATGAAATCATTGATTATGTCGAAGCCACAGATATTGGTTTGACATCACAAAATGAGTTATATTCACAGCCGATTTCCACTATTTCCAAATCAATTGTCACAATCGTGGACATTGAAGGCCCTATTCATGTAAAGGAAGTTACCAAAAGAGTCAAAGACAGCTGCCATATTAAAAGAGCAGGCTCCAATCTGAAAAAAACAGTACAATCTGCAATCAGTGAAGCTGAAAATTCAGGAGATATAATTAAAATAGGTGATTTCCTATATGATGCATCAAATAATAATGTGGTAATTAGAAGAAGGCAAAAACCTAATATAGAATTGATTTCCGATGAAGAAATAGCAAAAAGCATTGAAATGGTTTTGCTGCATAAGGATAATGTTTCAACCAAACAGATTGCAAAAGAAACTTCACGTAATTTCGGTTTCAAATCCACTTCTAAAAAGACATCAGCCAGAATCAATAGTGTTTTAGATTTGATGATTGCCAACAATCGTGTTAAAATAGTCAATGATTATGTTGAACTTAATTAGGTGAGATTTATGTCTACTAAAGTTAAATCTCCTGATAATTTGCCAAACAAGCCTGGTGTCTATATAATGCGTGATGAAACTGACACCATCATTTACATAGGCAAGGCAAAAAACCTTAAAAACAGAGTTCAGTCTTATTTTAGAGAAAAGCTTGACAGACCCAAAACTCAAATCCTGATGAGTCATTTTGATAGTCTGGAGTATATTATAACTAATTCTGAAAAGGAAGCTTTGATTTTAGAAGCGACTTTAATTAAAAAGCATCGTCCCAGATATAATGTTCAGCTAAAAGATGACAAGAGATATCCTTACGTTAAAATCACAGATGAGAAGTTTCCACGTTTGCTGATAACAAGAAATGTAACAAAAAGTGGTGTTTATTTTGGTCCTTTTACTGATGTGAGTTCTGTAAAGCAGACTGTAAAATTCTTAAAATCACTATTCAAGATAAGAACCTGCAGAAATATGAACGGGCCATGTTTAAACTCACAAATTGACTTATGTTATGCACCTTGTGACGATAAAATTTCAGAAAAGGAATATTCGGAAATTATCAGTAAAATTGATCTGTTTTTCCAGGGTAAATATTCAACCATTGTCAAAAATCTCAAAAGGGAAATGATTGAAGCTGCTGAAAATGAAGAGTATGAAAAGGCAGCTGTTTTAAGAGATCAGATTAACTCCATTGAAGAGATTATGGAAAAACAGTTTGTTGATTTGGTCGATGATGACCTGGATCAGGACGTAATAGCTATTGCCCCTGGTGAAAATGAGGTTATAGTAATCATAATGCCTATCCGAAACGGTAAGATTGTAGGTAGGGATGACTTTTTGATGAGTGCATCCCAGTATGATTCATCTTCTGAAATCATGTTTGCCTTTATTCAGCAGTATTATGGATATAACAGGCATGTTCCAAAGCAGATTCTTTTGGATGAGGATATTGACGAAAAGGAACTGCTTGAAGAATGGTTAAGTGATATGAGAGGAAATAAGGTTCACATTAAAGTTCCTCAAAAGGGTGTTAAATTACGTCTTGTTAAAATGGCTAGAAAAAATGCTGAAATCATCAAGCATCAAAAGAAAAAGATGGAATCTGCATTGATAGAACTCAAAAAATACCTGAAACTTGAAAAAATGCCCAGAATTATTGAAGGTTATGATATCAGTAACATTTCAGGTAAATTTGCTGTAGGTTCCAAGGTCTCATTCAAGGATGGAAAACCCAACAAAAAGATGTATAAACATTTCAAAATGGAAACGCCCGGACCAAACGATTTTGCAATGATGGAGGAATTGCTGACTAGAAGATTAAAAATGGTAGACAGAGACCCTGAACCTGACTTAATTGTGATTGATGGGGGTAAAGGACAGCTTGGTATGGCTTGTGGCGTTTTAGAAAAATTAAATCTCACTCATATTCCAATTATTGGGCTTGCAAAGGAATTTGAAGAGATATTTATTCCAAACTCCAGTCGTCCAATTATTATTCCTAAAAACAATCAGGCATTGCATTTGCTTCAGCAGGTAAGGGATGAATCACATCGCTTTGCAATTACCTATCACAGAAAACTCCGTAGTAAGAATATATCAGCCTCTTCACTTGATGATATCGCTGGAATTGGAAAAAAAAGAAAGATGAATCTTTTAAAAGAATTTGGAACAATTGATAACATTAAGAAGGCATCAATTGAAGAATTAGCAAAAACAGAGGGTATGAATCTAAAAACGGCTGAAAATGTCTATAATTATTATCACTAATTCCTTATCAATTTATAGAATGAACAAATAATTTTCCATTAAGTTTAAATATAAGTATTTTTAAAAGCATTTACATAGAAAATAAAGGAATTAAAATTTATGGTAAAATGTCCAAGATGCGGTTATGAAAATGCAACCTCATCTGTATATTGTGATAATTGTGCTTACCTCTTGGCTCGAAAGGATTATCGGACAGGTAATACAAAAAAACAGAGGCCATGGTCTGTGGGCATAGCTAAAAAAATTGTAATTGTTTTGGGAATAATTATTATTGCTTTTTTATTGTTTTCATTTGCTTTTAATAATTCTCAACCTTCAAATAATGATTCATTAAATGTTATTTATGATGATGGATCTCACCATCCTTCTTCTACTTATCCATTCAAAGCGGTAATCAAATCTGATGGAAACTGGTTTGCTAAAATGGGTGATCCAAATTATCTTGTAGAAAAAACCGGTTCTGGAGATAATACCTTTTTGCTGGATTGTGCTTCATGGGATGATGTTGAGATAACTGCTGAAAAGTATAGTGGAGAAAATCTTACCATTCAACTTTTAAGAAATGGTAAGGTTGTAGCTGAAAATTCAACTACAGGCGGTTCTGGTGTTTCAATAAAGTATAAAAGTACTTAAAATTGATTGACTTTCTCTTCGAGTAACTCTAATAACTCGTCGGTTTTATAAAGTCTTATTTCCTTTTCATCTTCTTTAAATATCTTTAAAAATGTAATTAAATCATTGCACAATTGGTCGTATTGAATACTTAAAGTGTTATAGTTAGACAGTAGTCCAAATGCTTTTTGCTGATCTAATTTAGGTTGGTCAGCTAAAATGCGTTCCATGTTTGCAAAATGGGTTTCAATCATTAATTTTTCTTGTTCTAAGGCATTTTTATATTCTTGAATTTTATTCTCGTTAGCCATTTTTATCACTATTTAAATATTATTCTAAAAAATATAAATAGTTTCATGAATAATATTGTATTATTATAAAGGGGCATACATAATGATAAAAGTAGAAAACGTAAGTAAAGATTATGAATTAGATGATGGAACTAAAATCCCGGCACTTAAAGATGTCAGTTTTGAAGTTAAGGAAGGTGAAATTCTAGGAATCATGGGAAAAAGTGGTTCTGGTAAAACTACACTTTTAAGAGCCTTGAGAGGAGTTGAACATATTGATGAAGGAAGTATTACTGTTGGTGATGTTACTGTAGAGGCAGGTGCTTCCCAATTTTATTACAATAACCTCAAAAAAGAGACTGCAATACATCTTCAAAGGTCTTTCGGTCTATGGCCGGATACTGTGCGTGAAAATGTCTTAAGAAAGTTATATGCAAGAAGATACTTTGATGAGGGTGACACTAATTTTGAAGTCGCTGAAAGTGAATTCGGCGAAGAGGCAGATGAACTTCTGGAACTGGTTTCACTTACTCATAAAGCAGGTCATTACGCTTCTGTTTTAAGCGGCGGTGAAAAGCAAAGACTTATCATGGCTCGTCAGCTTGCAAAACAACCTAAAGCTTTACTTCTTGATGAACCTGCTACTATGGCATGCCCTAAAACTAAACAAGAAATATTGGATGCAGTTAAAAAAATCAATGAAGAATTAAACATTACTGTTATTATCGTTTCTCACCTGCCTGATGTTCAGAAATATCTTGCTGACAGGGTAATTTTACTTGAAGACGGTGAAATTGCCGACGAAGGAACAGCTGATGAAATCTGTGACAAATTCATGGCAGATATGCAGCCTATCGTTGACATTGAAAACATCTCTACTGATGAGGATGTTATTGATGTAAAAGATGTTTATAAAAGGTTCTATTTATTGACTGGAGGTGAAGTTCTCCAGATGGAGGACATCAACTTTAAAGTTCAAAGCGAAAATATATTGAGCATTATCGGTCCGAGCGGAGCTGGAAAAACTGTTCTTTTAAGAATGCTGGGTGGTCTGGACAATCCTGATGAAGGAGATATCCTTTATTATACAGAAGGTGAATGGAGAGATATTGAAATTCCAGGATTGAGCCGTATGAAAATCAGATCAAAATTAGGTTTCATGCATCAGGAATTCGCATTGAGCCATTACGCTACAGTTCTAAACCAGCTTGCGGCAAGATTGGGATACAAAAATGAAAATATTGTTAAAGAGGCACAGGAAAGGGCAAGAAGAATAGGTATTGGTGAAGACCTTTTGGATTCATTTTATCTGCTGACTGATTTGCCTGAAACTGAAGCAAAACACAGATTGGAACAGATTGGTTTGGATGCAGAAATTTTAAATGACCTTTTCCCAAGATTTCCTGAAACTGCTACAAGAGAGGCAGTGGCAGACATATTTGAAAGTCTTGATTTGGATTTGGATATCCTCAATAGAAGATCTTATGAATTGTCAGGTGGTCAGAAAGTACGTGTAATGCTTGCATTGATTTTAGTTTCAAGACCTAAATTTTTACTTTTAGATGAACCGTTCGGTGATTTGGACCCTGTAACTTTAAGGGATGTAACAAATTCACTTAAAAGAATTTCCAAGGATTATGGAATTACCATTGTAATGATTTCACACAACACTGACTTTATCAAGGAACTGTCCAACAGGGCTCTATTCATGGACGATGGAAAAATCATCGATGACAGTGAAGATATTGATGAAATCGTGGATAACTTCATTGATTTCTGCCATGCAGATTACCTGAAAGGAGATTGTTGAATGTTTGATGTAATTATGCTTCCCGTTGATGGGTCTGAATACGGAGACAAGGCCGCAGATATTGCCATTGAAATTGCAGAGAAATTTTCATCCAAAATAGCTGCAGTTCATGTTCTTGAGGAATTTTCATTAAACAGCTATGATTCTGAAGAAGATTCCGGAGATGCAATTCTTGCAAAAATTACCAAAAAGGCATCTGCTGTGGGTGTTGAAGTTACAGAGCACCTGCTTACTGCAGATCCTTTAAGGGACATGAGTTTTATTGTCAAGCAGACCCGTGCGGATTTGGTTGTTATATCAGCCCATGGTGCAAATAATAACCGGTTCGTATCTTTTGATGAAAATAATGTTTCTGACACTCAAATTGGTTCTGTTTCAGAAAGACTTTTAAGAACATCTGATGTTCCAGTATTATTGGTAAAATAATACTTTAAAACTTATTTTTTTCTTTAATTATTGCTTTTAAAAGCTATTTTTTACTAAACTTTTAAATATAATAAAAAACTTACTATTCATAACATAAACTGTTAGTTAAGGAGATATTTTATGATTGTTAAAGATTGGTGCTCATTCTGCGGAGAATGTGCAGGAGTTTGTCCAAGAAATTTAATTCAAGTAAGAGAATATTCATTGGTATTTAATGATGAAGACTGTAAAGATTGTGATACATGTATTAAAGCATGTCCAATTGATGCTTTAGAAAAAGAGGAATGATTATATGATTGAAACTGATGTAATAGTAGTAGGATCTGGACCTGCAGGTTCCAGTGCAGCAAAACATGCAGCTTTAGGCGGAGCAAAAGTAATCTTAATGGATAAAAAATCTGAAATTGGATCACCAAAAAGATGTGCTGAAGGAGTTTCAATTCAGGGCCTTGAAAAACTGGGCATCGAACCATCTCCTCGCTGGGTAACCCAGGAAATTCAAGGCGTAAGGATTCAAACACCAGATGGAACTGATGTATGGTTAACCAAAGATGAAGTTAAACTTCCTGAAGCAGGTTACATATTGGAAAGAAAAGTATTCGACAAACACATGGCGATGGATGCTGCAAGAGCAGGTGCTGAAATAAAAATCAAAACCTTAGTAACTGGTATTGAAAAAATCGATAACGGATATATTGTCAACACCGAATGCATGGGTGAAAAAATAGACTACAAATGTAAAATTTTAATTGCCGCTGACGGTCCTGAAGGTCACGTTGCAAGATGGGCAGGTCTCAGACCAGCTGCAAAAGCAAAAGAAATGGAATCCGGTGTACAATACGAAATGTGTAATGTTGAATTCGAAAAACCTGGAGTCATTGAATTCTACTTAGGTTCATGTGCACCTGGAGGATATGTATGGATTTTCCCTAAAGGTGATGACATTGCAAACGTAGGTTTAGCAATATTACCTCATAAAGCTGAAAAAACAGCTAAAGAATACTTGGATGATTTTATTGCAAAATGTCCATACACTCAAAACGCTCAGGCAGTTGAATTAAACGTTGGTGGAGACCCAGTAGGCGGAATGACTAAAAAATTATATGATGACAACATTATGGTTGTTGGAGATGCAGCAGGTCAGGTAAATCCGTTGACTGGTGGAGGAATCATCTCAGGTATGACCGGGGGTATGTGTGCAGGTCAGGTTGCAGCTCAAGCTATCAAAGAGGACTGCTCCAAAAAATTCCTAAAACAATATGATCAAATGGCTCACGATGAGCTTGACCATGAAATCAAAAGATATAAAAAAGTACAGGAATACTTGCTTACATTATCCGATGAAGAACTTGACAGCATTGCTCACGCATTCCAAGGTGAAAGCTTTGAGAAAATTTCCACAACTGAAATTGTTAAAAAATTAATTAAAGTATCTCCAAAAGCGTTACTTAAATTAGGTAAATTTATTTAAGGTGTTCACATTGATTTTAGTTACTGGCGGAGCAGGTTATATAGGTTCTCATACCAATAAAGCACTACACAATGCAGGCTATGACACTGTTATTGTTGATAATCTTTGCAAAGGTTATGAAAACTTTGTTAAATGGGGAAATTTTGAAAACTACGACTTTGGAAAAGACAATATCAGGGAAGTTTTTGAAAAATATGATATAGATGGTGTTATTCACTTTGCTGCTTTTTCTTCAGTAGCCGAATCAGTTGAACTTCCTCAAAAATACTTTAAAAATAACTATAAAAATACCTTAAATCTCTTGAAGGTCATGAGAGAATTTAATGTGGACAAATTTATTCTTTCATCAACTGCAGCAGTTTATGGAAATCCTGAACAGATTCCAATCACAGAAGATACAGAACTAAAACCAATCAATCCTTACGGACACTCCAAATTTATCACTGAAAAGGCTCTTCAAAGAGAAGCTGATAAAGGTGATTTCAACTATGTATCTTTAAGATATTTCAATGCTGCAGGTGCTGATTTCGATTGTGAAATAGGGGAATTCCATGACCCAGAAACACACTTGATACCATTGATTTTAGATGCTGCCATTGGAAAAAGGGACAGCATTTCCATATTTGGAAGCGATTATGATACTCCTGACGGAACATGCATTCGTGATTACATCCATGTAAATGACTTGGCAGATGCTCATATTAAAGCATATGAATACTTATGCAATGAACATGAATCAAATATCTTCAACCTTGGAAATGGTGAAGGTTATTCTGTACGTGAAGTAATTGACATGTGTAAAAAAGTCACAGGACGTGATTTTGAAGTTAAAATGGATGAACGCCGTGAAGGTGATCCGGCTATACTTATAGCTGATTCAACTAAAATCAGAGAAAAATTAGGCTGGATTCCTCAGTATGATTTAGAGCAAATTGTAAGCTCTGCATGGAAATGGCATGAAAAAATAAATAAAGTTTAGGTAATTTTCATGGGAAATGAAAATCATGAATCAAAAATAGATGTTCGTATCATTGTTCAGGGACTGGATATTGCCCAGCTTGTATCAAAGGCTGTAAACAATATTCAGCTTGAACAGGATTACAACATTATCGTTTCATCAATAATTCCAACTACCGAATTAAGCATCGTAAAAAAAGTAGCTACCGGCGCTGATATTTTGCTTATTGGAGGTTATGGTCATGATGAAACCTATAATATTCTTTTTAATGAATTGAAAACTGATTTTAATCATGTGGGACTGTTTGACTACACTCACATTATTGTTGAAGATGAATCAATAGACTTCAGATTGGCCGAAAAGGAAATCTTGAATTCAATCATAAAATCAACATTATCTTATTCTTTAAATCTGATTAACATCCACGCTCTGGAAAATAAACTGATGAAAGTAACTCATAACTATAATAGCCTTCTTGATGATTACAATAAGCTAATCAAGGAAAATGAAATATTGTCTCAGGAAAACAATGAGCTGAGAGAAGATGTCGAAGAGGTAAAATCTGATTTTTCATCATTCAAATTACGCTATGAGGATATATATCGAAAAGAGATTCTGGAAATATTCAATCTTGAAGAGCTTTGGCAGGAAACCTTCAGGCAGGAGCTTAAGGATGAAAAAAGAATTGTAATAGCTACTGATAAGTTCAAGCCTGAAAATATTATTGTCGGTCAAAATTATATTGCTGCTGAAAATAAATCCAAGGCTATTGAATGGTTAAATATTGTTAGAACTGCATTAATATTTGTTGATGATAATGCTGATGATTTAAAAAAGGATTTAACTGATATTAAGGAAGAGAAAGTTCCGGAAGTTAAGGATGCCTATGATGAAATTCCAGATACTTTCGAGAATTTCTGGGACTAAACATTATTGTTTTTATACTAGTTTTTAGATAACTATAATTATACTATTTTAAGGGAGTTTACATAATGCACGGTGAGATGGAAGATAAGTGTGGTATTGTTGGAATTCACTGTAGTGATGATTCTAAAAATGTCGCATCTTTTGTTTATTATTGTTTATATGCTTTACAGCATAGAGGTCAGGAATCAGCAGGAATAGCTGCTTTTAATACAGAAAATGGTTTAAATCATTATTGCGGTATGGGTTTAATCACTGATGTATTTAAAGATAATGAAATTAATCACTTGCCTGGAAGCATGGCAATTGGTCATGTAAGGTATTCAACTACTGGCCAATCAAAAATTGAAAATTCACAGCCTTTTGTAACTGATTTTGGTGACGGATTTATTGCAATGGCTCATAATGGTGACATTGTCAATTCGGCTGAGTTAAAAAAAGAACTCAGTAGCGAAGGATTTTATTTCAAGTCTGATTCCGATTCTGAAGTAATATGTTACATGCTTAAAAAAGAACATTATGACAATGGCAAAAATGTTTTGGAGGCTATTGAAGCTGTATGCAAAAAACTTGTTGGATCATATGCATTGACTATTTTAATCGACGGTGAATTATATGGTGTAAGAGATCCTATGGGAATCAAACCTCTTGCAGTTGCAAAAAGGGATGATGAATTTATTTTAGCTTCTGAAACTGTAGCATTTGATGTAATAAATGCGGAATATATTAGAGACATAGTTCCGGGTGAAGTAGTCTATTTTGAAGATGATGAACTCAAATCTCACATGCTAGAAAGCGCAGGAAAATGTAAACTTTCCCACTGCATGTTCGAATATGTTTATTTTGCAAGACCTGACAGTACCATTGACGGCATTAACGTTTATGAAACCAGAATGAATATCGGCCGTCAGCTGCACAAACTCTATCCTATTGATGCGGATGTAGTAATTCCTGTTCCGGATTCATCCATTCCTGCAGCTATCGGATATTCAAGAGCATCAGGTATTCCTTATGGTGAAGGTTTAATCAAAAACAGATATGTCGGAAGAACATTCATCATGCCTACTCAGGAAGAAAGGGAGCTGGCAGTCAGGCTTAAGCTAAATCCAATTAAAGAAGCCATTAAAGGCAAAAAAATTATTTTAATCGATGACAGTATTGTAAGAGGAACAACTTCCAAACAGTTGCTTGACCTTGTTAAGGAAGCTGAACCTGCAGAAATTCACTTTTTAGTAGGATGCCCTCCTGTTATTGCTCCATGTTACTACGGAGTTGCAATGGCAACCAAAAAAGAGTTGATTGCTGCGAATTATTCTGTTGAAGAAATTCAGGAACAGTTAAAAATAGACTCTTTAGGTTATATAACTCTTCCTGCCCTCGTTGAGGCTATTGGTATGGGCGAAGAGAAATTATGTTTAGGCTGTCTAAACGAGGATTATCCTACAGAATTGCCTGAAGGTCTTGAAGCTGAGACTTACTATAAACCTTAATGGATTTTTATGGTTGAATTATTAGCTCCGGCAGGCAATTTCATATCACTGCGTGCCGTTTTAGAAAATGGAGCCGATGCAGTTTATTTTGGCCTTGATGATTATAACATGAGGGCCAATGCAAAAAACTTTTCTCTGGATGATTTAAGTGATGTTTGCAAAATAACTGAAGAATACGGAGCTAAAACTTATTTATGTACAAATATTATTTTAAATGAAAAGCTTGCAGAGGAGCTTGAATCCAACCTTGAGACAATTTCTGCTTCAGGCATTGACGGACTTATTTTATCAGATATTGGCCTGATTGAAGATACTGTTTCATATGGGCTTGAAGCCCACATCAGCGTTCAGGAAAATGTAACTAATTCTTACACTTTAAAAACCCTTAAAAAGTTAGGTGCAAAAAGAGCAATCCTTTCACGGGAGCTTTCTTTAAGGGAAATTGCTGAAATTACCCAAAAATCGCCGATTGAAACTGAAATTTTTGTTCATGGTGCAATATGTATGGCAATTTCAGGCAGATGCTTTTTGAGTTATGGATTATATGGAAGGAGTGCTAACTGCGGAGACTGTCTGCAGCCCTGCCGCAAGAACTGGACATTGACATATGAAGAAGGCGAAGACAATGTTGTCAACTTCTCTGATGTGGAAGATGAAAGATTCATTGTCACAGGAAGCGATGATATAAGTTACAGAACAAACTTCTTTTCTCCAAAGGACATGTGCATGATAGAATATATTCCTGAATTAATTGAAAGCGGCGTTGCATCATTTAAAATAGAAGGAAGGGCAAGAAGTCCTGATTATGGTGCTATGGTAACTGGCATTTATCGTGAAGCGATTGACGCTTTTCAGGAAGATCCTTCAAATTATAATGTTAAGGACGAATGGATGGAAGAGCTTACAAGCGTATTTAACCGTGGTTTTGACACCAACTTTTATTTTGGCACTCCATTTGAGACAAGTGAGGATAACCAGTCAAAATATATTAAAAAAGACATAGGGCAGGTTGTAAATTACTACAATAAAGTCAAGGCGGCTGAAATCAGGGTATGGGATGATTTGAAAATAGGTGATAAAATTATCATACAGGGTCAGACTACCGGTTCGATTACTCATACAATTGATTCTATGCAGATTGAAGGAAAATCTGTTGACAGTGTTGATAAAAATTCAAATGTTGCTATTTTAATACCAACAAAGGTAAGAAAAAACGATTTTGTATATAAGTTAGTGGAGAGGGATTCTGATGATTAAGAAAATAGCTATTTATGGAAAAGGGGGAATTGGAAAAAGTACTACAGTAGCCAATTTATCTGCCGTATGGGGCAGTGATGATTTGAATTGTATTGTAATAGGCTGTGACCCAAAGGCAGACACTACACGTACCTTATACGGCTCAAGAATTCCTACTGTTGTTCATACATTAAAGGAAAATCGTACTCCTGAAAAAGATGATCTTGTTTTTACAGGTTTTAAGGGCATTCAGTGTGTTGAAAGCGGAGGTCCTGAACCTGGTGTTGGATGTGCCGGACGTGGTGTTATTGTAGCTATGAAAAGGCTTGAAAAACTTAGCATATTTGATGAGGATTTGGATGTGGTCATTTATGATGTGCTGGGAGATGTAGTTTGCGGCGGTTTTTCAGTGCCTTTACGTGAAAAATATGCTGATGAAGTTTTAATTGTTACTTCTGGGGAATATATGTCACTTTATGCAGCAAACAATATTGTTCGTGGTGTTAAAAAGCTTAAAGGTAACTTGAGCGGTATAGTGTGTAACTGCAGAAATGTGGACAATGAGGAGCAAATAATTGAAGACTTTGCAAAAAAGATAGGAACACATGTAGTTGGTACAATTCATAGAAGTAATTTAATTCAAGAAGCTGAATTAGATGCAAAAACCGTTGTAGAAAAATATCCTGAAAGTGATGAAGCACAAGAATACCGTGACCTTGCTTCAAGCATTATGGCTAATGAAAACATATCAACTCCGGAACCTATGAGTGACGAAGAATTTGAAGAATTTTTTAAATCATATTTGTAGACATGTACTATTCAACTGATTATGTTTCTCCTCTTGGAGAAATTCTGATTATAAGTGATGGCGAATCAATTTGCGGTGTTTACTTTTACGGACAAAAATATTTTCCGTCAACTGAAAATATTGTGGAAAATGACGAATTGGCTATTTTTAGAGATGTTAAAAAATGGCTTGACGATTATTTTAAAGGATTGAATCCTAAAATTGATTTCAAAATTAAACCTCAGGGAAGTGAATTCAGACTCAAGGTCTGGAAAATACTTTCAGAAATTCCCTATGGCAGGACAATGACATACGGCCAAATCGCTTCAAGAATATCTCCAACTATGTCAGCGCAGGCCGTTGGGGGAGCAGTTGGTCATAATCCGATTTCAATTTTAATACCATGTCATAGAGTTTTGGGAGTTAATGGAAAATTGACAGGTTATGCTGGCGGAATCGATAGAAAAATTGAATTATTGAAATTGGAAAAGATTATTTTTTAAACGATTAATGAAACTCCTCCAAAAAGATTTAAAATATAATAACAATATATATTTTTTTATGGAAGCTGAAATCGATAAAACATCAGAAAAAATTATTCAGGCAACACTAGTAATTCTTCAGGAAAATGGTTTTGATAAGGCAACAACTAAAAAAATAGCTGCTGAAGCAGGCGTAAATGAATTAACTATCTTCAGAAAGTTTAAAAATAAAAAAAATCTTGTAGATGCTACAAAAGAATATTATCTGCAAATACTCATTGATAAATTAAATGAGATTTTTGAGTTTGATGAAGATGAAAGTATAGATGTATTCCTCAAAATTTCTTTTTTCGGTATTTTATCTCTTGAAGACAGTGATTTTAGCATACTCAAAGTTGCTATGGAAGAAGTCAGAAATGATGAAGAGGATGAACCTCTAATTTCGAAAATCACAGATCTGATTCTGAATAAACTTGAAGAATTCTTTAAACTGCAGATAGATAAGGGTGTGATTAAAGAGATTAACACAAGGTCAATTTCTGTAATGTGTTATTCCAGTTTGTTCCAGTCAGTAATATTATGGAAAATCTATAATAAAAGCCTTGGTTTTGAAACCAACGATTATATCGATGATTTATTGAATATCTTCCTTGAAGGAATTATGATTTAAGAATATATAAGATATTGGTGATAATATGGTATTAGAAGGTGCAGAAAGAATCGATGAATTTATGAATGAAGCTAAAGTATTTTTCTTAGCTACTGTGGATGAAAATAAACCTAAAAACAGACCTCTCGGTTTTCATTTGTTAAAAGACGGAAAACTTTACTTTGGTGTTGGTGACTTTAAAGATGTTTATAAACAGATGGAGAAAAATCCATATGTTGAGATAGTTGCTCTTGTTGAAACAGATTTCCTTAGATATTATGGAAAAGCTGTGTTTGAAGACAACTATGATCTTGCTGATTCCATTGTTGAAGGAAATGAATTCCTGCAGGGAATCTATAATGATGAAACCGGTTATAAATTAGCTATTTTCCACCTTGAAGAAGCAACTGCTGAAATAAGGGACATAACTGGTAAAATCAACGAATCATATAATTTCTAATTATTTTGATTCTTTCTTTTTTAATTTTTATAGAAAATATTTTTTAATTTAACTTACTATTTTTTATTATGAATGCTTCAGCTGATGATGAAAAAATATTTACAAGGTCATTTTTTCTGGTTTTTCTAGCCCTGCTGTGCACGGCTCTTGTAATGTATGTATTGATGTCTACTGTTACTGAATATGCAACATCAATGGGATCCTCTGCTATGATTGCAGGTCTGGTATCCGGAATATATATTTTTGGCGGTTTATGCTCCAGAATATATTCCGGAAATGCTTTGGAAAGAGTCGGCTGGAAGAAAACCGCATTAACGTTTATGACCATTCATTTTCTTTCATGCCTTTTGTATTTCATTGTAAGCGATGTTAATTTGCTTTTAATCGTCAGGTTTATTCATGGTATAGGCTTTGGCGCATCAGCCAATGCAATAGTTACAATAGCTTCATCCGTACTTCCTAAAAGACGTTTTGGAGAGGCATTTGGTTATTTCATGATGGGTACTACTTTAGCAGTAGGGCTCGGACCATTCATTGGCGGATTTTTGTATGATAGTGTTGGCTCTGCAGGATGTTTTTTATTTGCAGCAATATTTTCTGCAATTGCTTTAATATGCATTTACTTTATTGACGTTTCGGCTCACGATCCCGCAAACAAACATGAAATCAAAAAGGATTCCAGTTATTTCGGTCTCGATAAGATTATTGAACGTGGTGCCGTTCCGGTTTCATTTTTTACAGCACTTACAAGTCTTGGTTATGTTTCAATTTTGTCATTTTATAGGTTATATGCTGTTGAAGTCAATTTAACAGGTATATTTTCATGGTTTTTCATCATATATTCTGTTGTTCTGATTCTTTCAAGGCCTGTTGCAGGTAAAATCCAGGACAGGGGCGGGGATTTGATAATATGTGTGGCAGGTATAATAGCGCAGGCTATAGGTTTGTTTTTGATTGCTTTTTATCCGTCTACATTAACTGTGGTAATCTGTGCAGTTTGTGCTGCACTGGGTTTTGGAACACTCAACTCAGCATGTACTACAATTGTTACAAGAAACACTTCAGAAAAACGCCGCTCTTATGCCGTATCAACTTTCTTTATATTTTGTGATGCGACAATGGGTTTCGGACCTGCTTTGCTTGGAGTCTTTGCCTCTGAGGGATATGCGCCGGTTTATATGATATCTTCCATAATTACATTATTGGCACTTCCAGTCTGTTTGTATGCTCTTAAAAAATAGTTATTTATCTTAATTCTCTTTAATTTCAGTTGTTTTTCTTTAATGGGGATGTTTTTTAAAAATAATAGTGGTGGGATATGATAATCCCATTGTCAATGCAATGGGATTTTTAATTATTCTGAGTTTTTGCTTTCTTCTTTTTGTTTTTTTAAGTTTTCAATTCCAATAATCATATTTTTCCTCCATTATTTTTTTGAATAACATGCGGTCATGCTATTTGCTTGATTTATTATTATTTTTTAATACTATATAAATTTTTAGGTATACCTAAATTTTTAATATTGTTCCTTTGAATCCGATGCAAATTTATCTGATGATGACAAATTAATTAACATGAAGAAACTTGCAATCTTTGATTTTGACGGAACACTGTTTGATTCTATTTGTGATGTTGTAATTTGTTTTAACAAGGCTTTGACAGACCATAATCTGCCAACACTGACACGTGAAGAATATATTCCATGTCTTGGGGGAAATATTGATGAGATTATTTCACTGGTTTTGGGTGAAAATTGCACTCCTCAAAATCTTGAGGCCGTAAAGGAAACTTACCTTGAATATTATAACGCCTCTAAAAAGGAGCTTACACTTCCGTTTCCTAATTCTTATGAAGTTTTAAAAAAACTGCAGGATAAAAACATTTTGTTAGCCATCAATTCCAACCGCTTAAATTATTCATTAAATGAATTTGTGCAGAGACATTTTTCAGACATTGATTTTGTTGCAATCGAAGGGCATGACTATCCTCACCCCTCAAAACCTCATCCGTATGGGGTAAATAAGATAATGGACATGGCCAATGTAAAGGCTGATGATGCAGTATACATTGGTGATTCTATAACTGATATCAAAACTGCTCAAAACGCAGGAATAGACTGTATTCTTGTCACATGGGGCTATGGCAATGAAAATGACTATGAAAATGAGTATGTTTCATATGTTATTGATGATATCTGTGATTTGCTATCTTTATTTGAGGAAAACTGAAAACCTATATTACCTGATTGACATAAATTAAATTTAAGTGATACTATGTTATTTGTTAATTATCCAAAATGCTCAACATGCAGAAAAGCTAAAAAATGGTTAGATGAACACAATATTGAATATGAATCAAGACATATCATAGAAGACAATCCTGCTGCTGACGAACTGCGCAAATGGTGGGAAATTTCTGATTTGCCATTAAAAAGATTTTTTAACACAAGCGGCATGAAATACAGAGAATTAAAACTTAAAGATAAATTGCCTGACATGTCTGAAGATGAACAGCTGGATTTACTTGCAACTGATGGTATGCTTGTTAAAAGACCTATTTTGGTAAATGATGATGTTGTTCTAGTTGGTTTTAAAGTAAAAGAATGGGAAGAAAGGTTATTGTAATTTAACCTGTCTTTTTTCTTTTTTTTTAGATAGATTTAATTATATCCTGAAGCTGCGGGATTACCCTTTCGAATTTGACTCCGTAGGTGTGTGTAGGGTCTCCAACAGTTTCCTCTATAGCTTTTTTTGTAAATTCTCCGGCAATCTTTGCAGATTCACTTGGAGTTTTGCCGATAATTGTTGATCCTACAAAAGATGAAGCAAAGACATCTCCGGTTCCGTGGGATATATAGTTTACCTTGTCGTTGTATACGAATTCTGTTGTAGATTCTTCTTTGTCGACAACAATCATTCCCATTTTGCCTTCCTTATGAGTATCTCCTTTTAGGATGACATGTCTTTTTGTAAATGCAGTAAGGTCGTTTGCCATTTCCAGCATTTCCTCTTTTGTGAATTCTTCCTTCCATGCTTTGTGCAATATGTAGCATGCTTCTGTTGTATTTGGAAGAATGTAGTCTCCAATTTTACAAAGCTCGCCCATTTTGTCTGCAAAATCCTGGTCAAAACCGTTGTAAAATTCACCGTGGTCTGCCATAGCAGGGTCGACAAAAACTTTTCCTTCAGGTTTTAGCCTGGAATCTATAATGTCTTTAATATAATCAATTTGGGTAATTGAACTTATAAATCCTGTATATATTGCATCAAAATATATTCCTTCACTTTCCCAATGTTCACGGATGAGTGGAAGATCTTCTGTTAAATCCCGTACTGTGTATCCTGTAAATCCTGATGTGTGTGTGGATAAAACAGCTGAAGGAAGTACGGCTGTTTCTATTCCGAATGCAGAGATTACCGGTAGTGCAACTGTAATTGAGCACTGGCCGTAACAGGATACGTCTTGAATGGTTAAAATTTTTGTAGTTTCTTTCATTTTCTCAATCCATTTATTATTTAATTACATATTAATAATTATTCTTTTTGATATATAATTGTTGTCATTAAAAAGGAATTTTGAATGATTTTAAAACAATACTGGCTTTATTCTCTAATTTAAGTTCTTTACGTTATAGTTATAACAATCGTTATATAACTGATTTAAACGTGATGGGGCAATGTGGATGTTGCTTTTGGAAAATGGGCTAATATTTTTTATTTAATAGGATTTGCTGATTTGACAAATAACCTGAAAATATTGATGTGAATTTAATAATAGGGATAGCAGGAATTTTTTGATTTTAACCATATTTTTTTTAGAGGTATAGATTCGGAGGATGGTGACGGCTCAATGCCGTCTCAAAAAATTCCTTTTGGAAATCCAATGAACTTTTTATATGGGATTCAGTATGACCAATAGATGTAAAAAACCGCAGTGTTTTTAGTTGTGCAATACGCTTTTCATGCGGGGAGTCATGATTTGCGTATCTGCATCTGTTTATTTAGGGGAAAATTTTTCATTTTCATTCCAAGTGTTTACTCTATCTAATTTTGCCATCTCCTAGATTTTGAAAGCCACTGGTGTGTAACTTTCAATACAAACTTAGGTAAATAATATATAAAAGCTTTTTGTAACTGTTCGGTTACCATGTAAAAAGCGAAAAGTTTATATACTTCAAAAACAAGTCATTATAACCGACTGATTTTTTGGAGGTCATTATCATGAACATCACTAAACATGTTAAATCATGTCCGATAGAATTGGTTGTAAGATTATTCAACAAAAAATGGGTAATCCAGATAATGCGTGATTTGTTTTATGGCAAATCTCGGTTCCATGAATTTAAGGAAGACAAGCCTGACCTTTCAAACAAGGTCTTAAGCAACTGCCTGAAAGACATGGAAAACAATGGATTGATCCAAAAGATTGTTGACAAATGCGATAAAAAGAACGTAAAATACATATTAACTGAAAAAGGCAAGTCATTAAACAAAGTTTTATATGAAATTGCCATGGTAACTGTTGACGGTGAAAATTACTCTGAAAAACTTGCTTGCGATTTGAAAGCAAGCTTTAAGGAAAACTTATTATTGATATAATCAAAATATTTGGGTTTCGGTGTGGACCCTAAAAACTACTTTTTTTTTAATCATCAACTTTTTTCATAATTTTAAGCTGATTTTTTCATTAACTTTAAAAAACAGAAGAATCTAAATTAATATTGAATAAAATATTTTAGGGGACAAAATATTGTTAGATATAAAATTATTCAGAGAAAATCCAGAAATTATTATAGACTCTGAAAAGAAGAGATTTAGAGACACAGAAAATGTTGAAAAAGTAATTGAATATGACACCTTATGGAGAGAAGGTGAGCGCAAATTAAATTCTTTAAGATCAGAGAAAAATAAATTATCCAAATCATTTAAAAAAGCAAAAGAAGAAGGTAATTTGGATGAAGTAATTAAAAGGTCTAAAGAAGTAGCAGCAGAAATTAAAGAGTTAACTGCTAAAAATGCAGATTATTTAAAACTCAGGGATGATTACAGATACAAAGTCGGAAACATCATTGACGAGGACGTTCCTATTTCCGATACAGAAGATGATAATGTTGTTGTGAGAACCTACGGAGAAATCCCCGAATATGATTTTGAACTGCTGAATCACGTTGATTTAATCAATAAAATTGATGGTGCAGACCTTGAAACTGCAGCAAGCATTGCAGGGGCACGTTTTTACTATCTTAAAAGAGATATTCTCCACTTGAACCTTGCACTGATTCAGTTTGCACTTTCAGAACTTGAATCTGAAGGATATATTCCAATGCAAACTCCATTCTTTGTAAAAGGTGAAGTTGCAGCTGAAACTTCAGAACTGGGTGAGTTTGAAGAAACATTATACAAAGTTGAAAATGAGGACATGTATCTGATTGCAACTGCCGAACAGACCCTGGCGGCACTTCACAGAAATGAAATTATATCTCCTGATGACTTGCCTTTAAGATACTGTGCACTTTCAACATGTTTTAGAAAAGAAGCAGGATCTCATGGTAAAGACACCTTAGGAATATTCAGAGTTCACCAGTTCGAAAAAATAGAACAGTTTATTTATTCCGCACCTGATGATTCAAGAAATCAGCATGACCACCTGATGGAGGTAACCGAAAGAATCTATCAGAAATTAGGTCTTCCATATCAGATTATAGCTATTGTATCTTCTGCTTTAAATGACAATGCAGCTATCAAATATGATCTGGAGGCATGGTTCCCAGGTTCCGGTGCCTTCAGGGAATTGGTTTCATGCACTAACTGTAAAGACTATCAGGCCCGTAAAACTAAAACACGTTTTGGAAGAGCAGGTTCTGGAGATGCTCAGACATTACACACCTTGAACAGTACTGCAATAGCTACCGAGAGGACAATGTGCTGTATTTTGGAAAACTATCAACAGCCTGACGGCAGTGTTAAAGTTCCTGAAGTGTTAGTCCCTTACATGAATGGAAAAACTGTAATTGAAGCTAAAAAATAGATTTCTTTATATAATGGGCATTGATGCTCATTTTTTAATTTTTATTTAATTTTTAAATCTTTTTTTTCTTAAAATTTTCATTTATTTGTATTCACCTATTTTTCAGTAAGATTAAATGAATAACATTATATGTCTTATTTTTCTTAAATAATAATTATGAAAACAATTGTAATCAATGCGAGCCCTAGAAAAAAATGGAATACTGCTGAAATTTTACAGTCTGCTCAAAAGGGTGCAGAATCCGTAGGGGCTGAAACGGAATATTTCAATTTATATGATTTGATTTTTACAGGTTGCAGAAGTTGTCTTGTCTGCAAATTGAAGGACAAAACAAAAGGCAAATGCTATTGGAAAGACGATTTGACTCCTGTAATTGAAAAGATTCTGGATGCTGACTGCCTTTTGATAGGCTCTCCTATTTACTTTGGTCAGCCTACAAGTGAATTTCGTGCATTGATTGAAAGGTTGATTTTCTGTATAATGAGTTATGATGACGGGTCAAGTTATTATCCTGGCAAGGTCAATGTCGGAATATTTTATACAATGAATGCTCCTTTGGAGTTTTATGAGCAGTCCATGAAGGAAAGTCTGTCAAGCACTGAATTTTTATTTTCATTTTTAAACGGCGAAATCATATCTTATCCGGTATGTGATACTCTGCAGGTAAGTGATTATTCCAAATATAATATGGGCGGTTTTTCACAGGAGCTAAAGGAAAAGCAATGGATACTTCAATTTCCGAAAGACCTTGAAAAGGCATTCGAGATTGGCTGTGAATTAAGCAAAAGGTGATTATATTGAAAACTGTTGTAATTAATGCAGGTCCAAAAAGAAAAGATTCAAATGCACAACTCATGAAATATGCTGCAAAAGGTGCGGAATCTGTTGGTGCAGATGTGGAATATGTTGATTTATATAAGCTGGATTTGCGAGGATGTATGAGTTGTATGATATGTAAACAGGAAGGCAAGTCCTGCAAATGTCACTGGAGAGATGAAACTTCACCATTGATTGAAAGAATTTTAGACAGTGACTGTCTTTTAATTGGTGTTCCTATCTTTTTTACAGATCCATGCAGCCATTACAAGGCTTTAATGGAAAGGTTAGTGTTTTGTATAGTTGATTATAAAGTGGGAAACGCTTTTAAAGGTAAAATCAATGTAGGTCTCTTTTATTCTATCTTCCATTCCGTAAGTTATTTTGAAAATAAACTGCGTCCAAATCTCAAGATGTCAGAAGATTTATTTAAAATGTTTAAGGGGAAAGTTGAAATCAATTCTATTCGCCACATTGTCCCGAGAGATTATGACAGGGCTTCTGATGAAGAGACAATAAAATTAAGGGAAGAACAATTTGAATTGGATTTAAAAAAGGCTTTTGAAATTGGAGCAGAATTAAGCAAATAATATTTAAATCTTGTGGAAGTGTGAAAATGTGCTTTTTTGCACTTCAAAAAATAATTTAAGAGTTGAAAACCAAGTATTAATTGGATTTAAAAATCCGGGCTTGGTTAATAATTTTTTATATGGTGACGGTTAGGTGTTATTGGATTGTATCCTATTTCTTTTTTTTTATTAACCGAGCCTTAATCAGTTAATAACCATGCAATACCTTCTATTATCAGTACAACACCTATAATTATTGCAAGGTATATAGGTTCACTTTGTGCAAACGCTCCCAGTGCAATTGCAACAATACCCATTATTAAAACAAGTATTGAAGAGAATTTGGATACATGATTGGAGTGGGAGACTAATCCGGTTATACCAAATACAATCATTATAATTCCTACAATATAGAATTGTATACCAACTAAAAAGGACAATGCATCAATATAGAATATGAACAGGAATCCGAAAATGACTGCTATAATCCCAATAATTATCGATGTGAGGGGAATGATATTATTGATAGGATTTGTCATAGTTGCGCCCATGAAAACTGCTGATAGTCCAAAGAAAAGCAGGCTTAAACCTACTATAAGTGAAACTAATGCAGAGGAAAACATTGGGAATATTATAAAAATTAATCCTAGAATTATTGATATCAAACCAAGAAGCTTATTTGCTCTCATTGTTTTCACCTCCATTTAACTTAAAGCTAATTTTATATATGAGGAATATATTATTTAAAAATATGGCTGATTTTGAACAAATAATTAATACAAGAAGAAGTATCCGTGAATATCAGGATAAAGAAGTTAGTGATGAAGATATTTTAAAAATATTGAAGGCAGGAATGCAGGCACCGGGCTCCAGACTGGGAGCCGAACCATGGGAGTTTGTTGTAGTCAAAAACAAGGAAACTCTTGCAAAAATTGGTGAAATCAAACCTAGAGTAACAAATGCTCCTGTAGCTATTGTACTTGTTGCAAACATTGAAAGGGCATTTTATAAAACTGTATGGCAACAAGATATGGGTGCTGCATGTGAAAACATGCTGCTTGAAGCAGTAAACCTTGGATTAGGTGCTTTATGGAATGGAGTTGCACCTGAAGAGGAAAGAATGGCTAAAATTGGTGAAATTATTGGAATTTCTGATATATCTGATTTGAAACCTTATTCTATTGTTACCATTGGATATCCTGCTGAAGGTTGGGAAAACAAATTCATGGATAAATTTGACGAAGACAGGATTCATTATGAAAAATACTAGCTATGACTTTAAAAGTGTCATTGACAGGCACGATACAAATTGTCTGAAATGGGATTTATTTGATGATGATTTGCCTATGTGGGTAGCGGATATGGACTTTAGGGTAGCTCCGGCTATTGAGAATGCTATTCAAAAAAGGGCATCCCATCCCATATACGGCTACACAATTGTTCCCGATGAGCTGTTTGAAGCCTACATTAACTGGTGGGATTCCAGGTATGGCTTTAACATGTCAAAAGAAAACATGCTATACTCAATCGGAGTAATGCCGTCAATCTCATCGATGATAAGGTGCCTAACCGATGAAGGCGATGAAATCCTGATTCAGTCACCTGTATATCATGTTTTCTATTATGTTATTGAAGACAACAACAGAAAAGTCCTGGAAAATGAATTAATATATGAAAATGACAAATATCGCATTGATTTTGATGATTTGGATGAAAAGCTCTCCAAAGTCAAAATGATGATACTTTGCAATCCTCACAATCCTATTGGTAAAATCTGGTCTAAAGAGGATTTGGCCGAAATAGGAAAGCTATGCAAAAAGCATGACGTGATTTTGATTTCTGATGAAATTCACTGTGATTTGACTGATCCTGGTGTCAAATACAATCCCTTTGAAACTTCATTTGAATATGATAAAGCGATTACATGTCTTTCTCCTTCAAAATCATTTAATATTGCAGGATTTCAAAGTTCCATTGTTCACACTAAAAACTCTGATTTGATGGATAAGATTAAAACTCAGATGCATGTGGACAATTCTGATTCATGCAATGTCTTTGCAACTGCTGCTGTTATCGCAGCTTACAGTAAGTCTGAAGATTGGCTTGATGAGCTAAGACAGGTATTATATGAAAACAAACAGATTGTTAAGGATTATCTTGCCAATGAACTGCCTATAGTAAAATTGGTTCCATGCGACGCAACATATCTTTTATGGCTTGACTGTTCTGCGCTGAATGCTCACTCAAAGGTTTTGCGTGAATTTTTAAGAACAAATCAGGGACTGTTTTTGTCTGCAGGACACGATTTCGGAGAATGTGGAAAAGAATTTTTGAGAATGAATATTGCATGTCCTCAGGAATTATTAGTTGATGGTTTAAGACGTCTAAAAGCAGGTGTAATAGCTTTAAAAAATATAAGTGGTGGTTTGTAGTTATATACAAACCATTTAAATAATTAAAATTGTACTTTTTGCTGTTGCCTTACTGATTTTTGATGTTTGAGGAACAGTAATATCAACGTTGTGGCTTGCAATATCCAACCCTTCGGTTGAAATGCTGGCCTGACCGTTTTTATTTGTTTTTACAGTAATTGTTTTGTAGTTTTTTCCGCTCCAAACTTTTATTGTTGCTTTAACGTTGCTCATTGCTTTTTTTGTTTGCTTATTTTTAATGGTAATCTTAAATGTTGAAGTGCCTGTATGATTTGAGGTGATTTTTGGAGCTGTAATGCTTAATTTTGCTTTTGTCAGAGTTATTGAACTGGTTTTTTCAAAACCGCCCATATTTTTGTTGGCGTTATTGATTGTAACTTTATGTGTTCCGATTGATAATGTGGAAACATCAAATCTTGCAACACCTTTTGAATCGGTTGTAACACTGTAAGCCTTGTAGCTTTTTCCAGTATAAACCTTTAATTTAAGTTTTACACCCTTCATAGGATGTTTTGTATACATATTTTTAACTTTAACAGTGAAGCATTTACCTGAACCGTATGAAGTGGATAATTTGACTGGGGTGAATGCCAGATAAGTTTTGCCTATAATGAAATTTTTTAATGTCACTGAATTGCTGTAAATATATTTGGAATGGGTTTTTGCAGTAACGCTATATGTTCCAGGATTGAAAGGAACATCATAAGTAGCTATTCCTTTTGAATTGGTTTTCAATGTTGCAGTTTTGCCGTTTGAAAACCTGACGTCAATCTGCTCATTTGCAAGTCCCTTTTTGGTATTCATATTTGTCAATTTGAATACTAACTGTGTATCCTTGTAGTATGCGCTTGTCTGTTTAAGTTCAAAATTTGTTGAAATTCCATTGATTCCAAATGAAAAATTAGGGGTTTCCAAATCATAATCCTCCAGCTGTGCCTTAATGAAATAGGTTCCAGGCATTCTTTTGAAATCAATGTCAATTTTTCCATCTGAACCTGTAGTGAAGCTGTCCCAAAAGTTATTGTTTACAAAAATCCAAACATTTTCGTCTGCAATACCCCTATTATCCTTTGAACTGATTAGGGAGACATGCAGTTTAGTTTCTCCGTAGAAATCTCCTGTTGAAGAAATCTTAAGTGACATGTTTTCATCTTTCACCTGGGCTTGGCCTCCTGAAAGCTTTTCATTGTCACTGACAGAGAGTATTCCACTGTCTTTATCAGATAAACCTACTGGTTCATCAATTGAAGTATCATTTAATTCGGCTGCACTTACGGCAGAAACTGCAGTAAATACAATTATTAATGATAAAAATATGATTATTGATTTTTTATAAATCATACTGTAATTTCTGTAAAAACTGATATTAGTAATTTGGTCTAACTGGTTATTTTTTTAGATTAAATTATTCGACAGAATCGATAAAATCTTGAATCAGCCAGTCGGAAATGCTGATGTCGGATCCGTATCTGATTATTTCATCTTTTTTAAACCATTTTGCCTTTAGAATTTCATCGCCGTCAACTTTAATATCGCCGGATTCATATTCTGCGGTAAATCCAAGCATTAATGAATTAGGAAACGGCCAGGACTGGCTTCGTTTATATTCCAGATTTTTAATTTTAATTCCGACCTCTTCCAGGACTTCCCTTTTGACAGCTTCTTCAATAGCTTCGCCAGGCTCTACAAAACCTGCTATCAGAGCATATCTTATGTTGTCATGGTAGCTGTGTTTTGCCATGAGCAGTTTGTCTGCATTTCTGATAGCCACAATAATTGCAGGAGCGATGCGGGGATAGTGCACCTGACCGCATGAAGGGCACTTTAACATCATGTCCTTTTCATCTATTTGAGTTTCACATCCGCATCTGCCGCAAAACCTGTGTGATATATACCAGTCGTTTACCAAAACGGCCTTTCCGGCAATATGGTACAGATCATGGTCAAACTCATAGACTTCCCTTAAATCATAAAAACTTTCATCACTTTTAACATTAACGACAAATGCTTTAACATCTTTATAATCCCCAATATAAAAACAAAAATTAACATTAAAACTGTCAAGCGACTTTGACAATTTTTTATTTTCATCCAGGTATAATTCTCTGTTTTCATTAAATACAAAGAGGTAATCTTCACTTTCCGGTGTAACAGTTTCGTCAAAGCCGATTGTGTAATTTTCATAAAGGGATTTTTCTATCATATTTATAAGTATATTTTTTTTATAAATAAAAGTTGTAGTAGGTTTTATATTCAATCAGAAACAAAATTATATTGGTGATATTTAATGGTATCTGAAAAAATGGAAAAAGCTTTAAATGGACAGTTAAATGCCGAAGTTTACTCAGGATATTTATACTTATCCATGGCAGCTTACTTTGAAGATGAAGATTTAGCAGGATTTGCTAACTGGATGAGAGTACAAGCAGAAGAAGAATTAGAACATGGAATGAAATTCTATGACTACATTATCAGAAGAGGCGCTTCTGTAACATTAACTGCAATTGACGGACCACAAACTGAATGGGATTCTCCACTTGCAGCTTTTGAACATGTACTTGAACATGAAAAAATGGTAACAGGCCTTATCAACGATTTAGTTAACTTAGCTATTGAAGAAAAAGACCATGCTACCAACAACTTCTTGCAATGGTTTGTTGAAGAACAAGTCGAAGAAGAAGAAAACGCAATGGAATTACTCGCAAAAGCTAAATTAGCTGACGGCGATAACAGATTAATATATGAATTAAACAAAGAATTAGGTGAAAGATCACCTTCCGAAGACTAGATTCTATCTAGTCTAAACTTATTTTTTTTTGGTGTAAAAATGGATTATCCAGAAGAGCCCACAAGTGAAGCACAAATCGATTCAACTGAATATGAAGCTGAATTAATTGGAGAAAATGAATTGGGCAGTGTGCATATTCATGGTCCTTTTGGCGATGCAGATTCAAAAGTCAAAATAGCTTATGTAATTGGAATGCATCCTCTTGAGAGCAAATCCCACAGAGCCCTATTTGAAAAATTAACTTCAAAAAATGATTTGAAATACTGTTATTATATTTATAACATTAACGTTTTGGATAAAAACAGTGAAACTGAAGGAAGACTTGAAGGCCAGCTTTTGGCTCAGGAATTCATTCGTGATGACATTATCAATAAAAAATATGATTTGTTTTTAGATATTCACTCCAACAGAGGTTCTAAAGGTCCTGGAGAGTATAAGATTACCAATTTTGTTTTTGCACCGGGTTTTGATGAAAAATCTTCTAAATTCATGAATGAAATATTGGATAATATTGATGAAATTATTTATTATGCTCCTGAATTTAGATCAAGCCCTCCATATATTACAGAACCGACATCCAAAGCAGGAATTGCCACTATTGTCTATGAATGCTATTCTTACGAACCGATGGATTTGACCTTGAAACTGGCAGAAAAACTGGTGGATGTTGTCGATAATTTAAATTTTTAATCCTAAACTATTAAATATTTTTAAATACATAAATATATAAGGAATATATTTTATGGAAGTGAAATGATGATTATTAAAGCACCTTCAAGAATACATATGTCCCTGATTGATTTAAACGGGTCATATAGAAGAGTCGATGGTGGAATTGGTCTTGCATTACAAGACCCTCAATTTGTACTTGAAGTGGAGCAAACTGAAAGTGGAATCGAACTTGAATTTGCAGATACTGTAACAGATGAGGAAGCTATTTTGGAATGTAAGGAAAAGATTCCTGATGCGGCCAAAAAAACAGTAGAACATTTTGATATTGATTCAGGATTCAAATTTATTGTTCATCAAACATATCCTCCGCATTCCGGTTTTGGAAGCGGAACTCAAATTGCAGTTTCAACTGCTCATTTGATAACTGAAACAATGGGTATTGAAATTGAAAGTCGTGAATTAAGCAGTATTGTTGGAAGAGGCGGAACCTCTGGTATTGGAACATATACTCACGATTTAGGAGGATTTATTGTAGATGGAGGACATAGTAAAGAAGATAAACCTTTATTTTTACCTTCAGGGGCTTCCAAAGCAAAACCAGCAACTTTGGTTGCAAGATATGATTTTCCTGAAGAATGGAATATTTTAATTGCAATTCCTGAAATTGAAGTGCATGTTGAAGGTGACGATGAGGTTGATGTTTTCCAGACTTATTGTCCTATACCTAAAGAAGAAGTGGAACAGGTATCACACTTGATTTTAATGAATCTTCTTCCATTCATGCTTGAAAAAGATATTAAAAACTTTGGATGGGCTGTAAGTGAACTTCAAAAAGTCGGATTCAACAAATTGGAACATTCACTGGATGCAAGTTACCTGCCTACAATGAAAGCTATTGAAGAGGCAGGAGCATATGGTGTGGGTATTTCATCCTTTGGACCGGTTTTATACACATTTTTCGATGAGTCAAATGCAGATATTGTAGAAAAAACAAAAGAAATTATCGGTGAAAACGGTACTGTATTTGTCACTAAAGCTCAAAATCATGGATACGTTATTGAAAAATAACTTTCCTCTTTTTTTTTTAATTATTTTTTGTATATTTATCGTATTTTTTAAAAAAAGTAGTTTAATTTAATGGGAAGCCAGATGGTTTTTTCTGACTTCCGTGTAACATATTTGTTTTAAATTTCAAATCCACCGTCTGCCTTGATGATTTGACCGTCAATAAATGAAGAGTCATCACTTGCAAGGAACAATGCAAGATTTGCAATGTCTTCAGGCTGGCCGCATCTTTTTACTGGGCATTGGTCAATCATTTGCTGCAATGCTTCAGGTCCTCCGATACTGTCTACCATAGCTGTGTGGATAAGTCCAGGTGCAATACCGTTACATCTGATTTCAGGACCTAATTCCCATGCCATTGATCTGGTTAATCCCATCATTGCATGTTTACTGTCCACATATGCTGCAAATCCGTGGTGTGCTCCAAAAGATGCTACAGAACATGTATTGACAATGGTTCCTTTTCCTTTTTCTTTCATTACTGGTGCGACAAGTTGTGTCAGGAGTAATGCGGAGGTGACATTAACGTTGAATACTCTGTTCCATTCTTCAAGTGTCAAGTCCATCAATGGGGACATGGATAACATTCCTGCATTGTTGAATAGAACGTCTATGGTTCCGTATTTTTCCATTGTTGCTTCAAATACTTTTGGAACTTCATCAAGGTTGGCCATATCTACGATTACGTATATTGCTTCACCGCCGTCAGCGATTATGTCGTCTACTACTGCTTTTGCTCTTTCTTCGTTTCTTCCTGTTACTACGACTTTTGCTCCTTCTTTTGCAAATAATTTTGCTGAATCTCTACCCATTCCTGAGGTTGCTCCAGTTACAATTGCTACTTTTCCGTCCAGTTTTCCCATTTTAATCACCTTTTTAAACAATCATGATTATTCATGATAGTTATAATTTATTTTATATATTAAAATATATTTAAATATTTTCAAATTTTTGGGATATTATTCAATGATTTTTTTTAAAAAATAAGTGAAATTGTTATTTTGTTTAATAATAATACTAAAATTATTCAAATTAATATAAAATGAAAAAATAGAAATTGTGAGATATGTCCAAAATATATCTCAAATTTTATAAATTGTAAACTTCGTCGGATGAGACGATAGTGATGCTGTTTGCTTCAAGCACTGAAATTAACTCATCTATATTTTCGCTGTGAAGCAATAGAATAGCCTTATTCTCTTTTTCGTGGGTAAATGCATAAAGATATTCCAAATCAATTTCATTGTCTTTGATGATTTTTAAAACATCTGTAAGTCCGCCAGGTGCATCAAACATTTCAACGCCGATAATTTCTGTAACCTTTACCAAAAAGTTATTTTCTTCTAGCACCTCTTTTCCTTTTAAAGGATTGTCTACAACAAGTCTTAAAATACCAAACTCTGATGTGTCTGCCATGCACATTGCTCTTATGTTAATGTCATTGGCGGACAATACTTCCAGAGGTTTTGATAAGCTTCCCATTCTGTTTTGTAAAAATATTGATAATTGTTTGATTTTCATGTCATCACCTAGTGTAAATTCCTCTCGTCAATTACTCTTTTAGCTTTTCCTTCGAATCTAGGTAGTGTTTTTGGTTCTACTAATGTTACTTTTACTCTGATTCCTGTTTCGTTTTCGATTGATTTTCCGATTTTATCTTGAACAGACATCATTTCTTTAATGCCGTCAAAGAAAATGTCCTGTGACGCTTCCACTTTAACTTCGATTTCGTCTAAAGTTCCAGGTCTTGTAACTATAATTAAATAATGAGGCTCTACATCACCTGCTTTAAGCAATGCTTTTTCAATTTGTGATGGGAAAATAGCTACTCCTTTAACCTTAATCATATCATCAGATCTGCCTGTAATTCTGCTCATTCTAGCATGTGTTCTTCCGCAGCTGCATTTTTCATAAGTGATTTTGGTTAAATCTTTTGTTCTGAATCTGATTACCGGCATTCCTTCCCTTTCTAAATTGGTCAGTACAAGTTCTCCAGGCTGGTTTTCACCTAATGTTCTGCCGGTATTTGAATCGATGATTTCAGGATAGTAAATGTCTTCGGCAATATGCAGACCTTCCTGCGCTTCACATTCGACACCTACTCCCGGTCCCATAAGTTCAGTCAAACCGTAGATGTTGAATGCTTTACAGCCGAATAACTCTTCAACTCTTTGTCTGATTTCTTCAGTCCACATTTCAGCTCCGAATCCGATGGCTTTAATTCCTAACTCTTTTGGATCGATTCCATCATCCAAAGCTACTTCTCCTATATGGATTCCGTATGATGGAGTAAAAATAAGTCCTGTTGTTCCAAAGTCTTCCATGATTTCAATCTGTCTTCTGGTCTGTCCTGTTGAGATTGGTATAATTGCAGCTCCAATTTTGTGACATCCGTAGTGAACACCGAATCCTCCGGTAAACATTCCGTATCCATGAGTATTTTGAAGAATGTCGTCTTCTCCAAGCCCCATCATGGTAAGGCCACGTGCGGTAGTTTCAGCCCAGGTGTCCAAATCTTTATCTGTATATCCTGATACAACCGGTTTACCTGTGGTTCCGGATGAGGAGTGCAGTTCTTTAATGTCTTTGATATCAACTGCAAACAGTCCGAAAGGATAGCTTTCCCTTAAATCATCTTTTGTGATGAATGGAAGTTTTTCGATATCTTTTAAAGTTTCTATATCTTCAGGAAACACTTCAGCTTCTGTATATCTTTTGTTGTAGTATGGAATCTTGTCAAATGCTCTTTTTACAGTAGCCTGAAGTTTCTTTAATTGCAATTCTTCAAGGTCTTGCCTTGGCATAGTTTCTATTTTTTCATTCCAAAACATGTTTTGCCTCATTTTTTAATTTAATATTATAATATATTTTATTTGATTACTATAAAATTTTCTGGTGTTCTTATTTTGATTTTTTTTAATCTACTTAAATTTGCTTTTGTTCGTAAATAATAGTATTAACAATGTTATATTTAACATTTGATAATAAATAATAATTAAAATGTTTTTTAATGAGAGGGTTTTATTTTTTTTAAAATTTAAAGGTCATTAACTTTGTTATAAAGTTATTAAATTTTCATTTAGTAATACTTTCGTCTTTTTTAATTTTTGGGTATTCTCATTAGCTGAATTTCTGAAAGTAGAATTTAAATCTATTTTTTAAAAATAATACTTTTTTATTTTTGCTAAACAGATTTAATTGTATTTACTAATTTTTTGAACATCATTAAATTAGTATTACTGATTATATAATTATTAATATATGCAGTAATAAATAATGTTTATATATTTATTACTATAAACTTTTGTTGGTATAATCAGAGTTTATGGTTATACTAAAATTTAGGAGAATAATTATGAAAAAACAAAGTGTTCTCATGGTTATTTTATTGATTTTGACAATCAGTTTAATTGGAGTCGCTTCGGCAAGTGATGATGCTGACGGCTCATTATCAATTAATCCGGATGATGATTTAATTGAAGTAACCTCAGAAGAAATTAGCTCTGTATCTGATTTGGAGGATTCAGTTTCTGTTTCTTCACAGGCAAATTCATTACAATCCGGTGCAGTGGATTCTAATTTAAAAGATGATAGCAACTATCAGCTTGGTTATAATGTAACCTCCGCTGCAGATAGCAAATTAAACTTCGAATCCGCAGATGATATTTTAGTAATTACAACTGCAGGTTTAACAAGAATTGATAATGTAACTACTGAAAATGTTTTAAATGGAATAATTGATGCTTCTAATGGATATGTATCTTATGGTAAGGGAAATCTATTGACATTATCTGCAATAAGATCAGATCCGACAAATATAGCTTTCATAGTTAAACATGGTGATGCATTAACTATGGCATTTTATAAAAATGGTGCTACTACTCCGTTATATTATGGTAATGCAGGACCTGAAATATCCGATAAGGAATGGAAAAAATTACAGAAATTATTGGGAAATGAAGATGCATACTCTTATATCAGTATTGCAAATTCATGGGCAAACGGAATTCCTAAGGATGTTTTAACCCAAGCAACTTACCATGGACATGTCTGTACCGGACTTATAAGCGGTCAGGCAATGATACAAACCTTATTAAAATATTATCCTCCCCGTGGAGAATCAGGTTTACCTCTTGAAAACACAGCATATTATGTAATTGGTGTGCCTGGTGACTCAGATGATGATGCATTTACTTGGACAATGGATATTACTCCAGGTAAAAGGGCGTACATTGGTGTGGATACAATGGTTGACAAATCCATGACAGGATTTATCAGATGGAACAGCACATCAAATACTGGTTTGATAATCATTATGAGCTATAACGAAGCTAAAATTAAAGAAACATTTAAAAAACTTACAAAATTAAATCCGGATGCAAGTGCAACCAATGATTTGAAATATCAAAATTGGCTAATTAAAACATTACATGACGACCCAACATCTCTTGTAGATGTGTTATATGAATTTGACGGTCTCACTCAGGATGACCTTTATTATCTGATGGGTGAAGAACAGGGTAAAGGAAATGTTCTCAAAAGTGCTCATGGTTTGGATATGGATTACATTCTTAATTTAAGCCTTAAAAAAGCAACTCGTGAAGAACAGACAGTAAAACAATATACCGCACTAACTCCTGAACAGCTTAAACAAATAGGTTCTGATGCTAGTAAAATGGCATTGGATTACTTGAAAGAACAAGGGGTATCTGTACCAAAAGATTATCCTAATTTATTTGTATTAACTTCAGCAAGTTATGTAAGAATCAATGGAACAAGTACTGAAATGGTTTTAGACGGAATCAGTGATGTATTAGGTTCAAGATTAAGTAAAAAAACTTTATTGCCGGTTCATACTGCCTTATGGAAGGATTTGGTATTTGATTTCTTCTGGGTAAACAGTACAAATAATAAAGATACATTATCCTACAGTTTAAGATATGATGAAACTACAGGAAAACTTATAGAAACAGGCAATACTACCGGAGATGCAAATTATGTTATTCAAAGTGTATTGAAATATGATCCTCCATACGACGTATTGGTCGCATGGCTGTTCCACAATCACGTTTGCGGTGGAAGTTCTCCAGGTTATTTAATCACTGACTTTGTATACAGTGAACTTCCAATAACAAATGAAAACGAATCATTCATATACATAACAACAGACGATAACTGTAAGGATGATATAATTTCAAGACTTCTTGGTGTTTCTCCGGGAATGGAAAATTATTATAACTTAAGATATAATTTAACTTACACAAATGGTACTGAAGTAGGTATTGCAATTAAATGGAATAGTGCAACTAAAACCGGTGAAGCAATAATTGTTTATTGTGAATGGCCTAAATTTGCTAAAGGGTCTGATTCCTATGAAGAATATATCAAATTATATAAAGGAGATTATTCCTCTCCAAATCTTGTACAGGGACCGGTTCTTAAAGCTACTGCTAGAAAAGAAATCAATGAAGAAATGCTTAAATTAATTGTTTCCGGAGCCACTACAACCGAACAGGGAAATTCAATATCCTATATTAAAGGTTTGGAAGACAAACTTCCTGTTAATTCAAATCCAAGCAAAACTACTACTGAAGACAGCTCAAATAAAAACAATAATGTTAAAGTAGATAATGGTGGTTCTTCAAAACCGTCTCAATCAAGCAGTTCTCAATCAAGTAGCCCTCAATCAGGCAGTTCCAGGTCAGGTATTTCAAGTCCATCTAATGGGGTAAGCTCATTTGTTGGTCAATCTGTTGATGCAATTGCCAGTGCAGCTGAAGAGGTTACTAATGATATTGCAAGCAGTCAGAATTCACCAAGTTCATCTAATTCTGCAAAAGATGCTAAATCATATGAAGTCAGTAAAAAACCGGCAACCAAATCTGCAGACAATAATGCAATATTGGTTGCAATTGCAGCAGTACTGATTTTAGGTGCTATTTTAGGTTACGGATATTTAAAACGTAAAAATTAATATTTCACATTTGTGAAATATTTTTTTATTTTTTTTGGGGGTTTTAGAATTAATAAAAAAGCTTTTTTATGTTGTTTTTTGATATTGACTGTTGTTGGTATTACATTTTCAGCGGTTGCGGCCCATCCTGGTCACGGAGAATATACTCCTGAAGAAGTGGTCAGTCCATCTGAAAGTTCCAGTCCGGCTAGTTCATTTGAGTCTTCCAGCTATTCACCAGTTGAATCATCTTCCTCAAGTTCTTCTGAAGCTGTATCATCTTCCTCAAGTAGCGGCGGTTCTTCGTATTCTCAAAGTAGTGGGGCTCAAAGTGGTTCTTCTTCTGGAAGCTCTCAGTCTTCAAGTGGTTCTGATGGTGCAAACTCACAATCAGGCAGTGACGGTCATGCTGTTAGTAACGGAGATACTTCAAAAAATATAATTAAAAAAAACAATACTACTGTAAATAATACTGGGGATATTGATTCTCCAAAAGAGAACAACAATTTATTAAGTTTTAATAATATTATTTATTTAATTATTGCATTTTTCATTGGCTTCGGTTTGATGGTGTTATTGCATAAATTCAAGGTGATCTAATGCATTTGCCAGATGGAATCCTTCCTTTAGAACAATCAATTGTCTACTGGTGTATTAGCTTAATGTTCGTTGCTGTTTTTCTTTATAAATTTTCTAAAAATGAAGATAAGGAAAGAGGTATAATTTTAATTGCACTTTTTTCAGTTTTTTTCATTGTGGTGACTTCATTATCTGTTCCCTCCCCATTGGGAGTGCCGATTCATTTCTTTTTAATTCCTTTGGTTGCAATAATGCTGGGGCCATTTAGAGCATATATGGTTGCATTCTTTGGTTTGTTAATCCAGTTTTTTGTATTGAATATGGGAGGAATTGTTTGTTTTGGTGCTAATTTTCTGGTAATTGGTGTTATAATTGCTTTCATGACATTTGCATTTTATAATATTTTTAGGCATATAAATGAAAGTTTGGCTATATTTTTATCCACAGTCATTGGTATAATGTCTGCAACATTTGGCCAGGTATTTATTTTAATTTTATCAGGCGCCATGAATTTGGATAGTCTTTTAGCGACTCTTGTGCCATTTTACATGTTTATAAGTTTGATTGAAGGATTTGCAAATGTAATAATAATTAATGCAATAAAGAAAATAAAACCGGAAATGGTTGAATTAAGTAAAAACGGGTGTTAAAATGATAAAAAAGATAATTTTCATACTGATAATTTTGGCGGTAAGTGTCAATGCATTGTATGCTCACGGTGTTGACGTGACAGCAGATAAAATGGTTATTGCTGGTGAGGATAATGGTGTTTTGATTAAGGAAATTGCAGACAGCAACAACATTAATATCAGCGTATATAAATTCACTTCTGGAGATGAGGTTAATCATCAGCTGGAGCACATGCTGAACAATTCCAATAAAAGAATTCTTGTTACTGCTTATCAGGATGTTGCAAAAGATTTTTTAAAAAACCATAATGAAGTGTCAGACAGGTTAATAGTTTTAGATGATGTTAATAATGATACTATTAAGGATGGTTTAAATAAGATTAATACTGTGGAGGTTCATTCTGACAATAATTCAAATTTCATTGTTCCTTTGATTTCAGGTTTGATTATTGGTGTGATAATTGGAGTTGGTGTCGGTGTTTATATGAAATTAAAAAAATAAGTATTACCTTTTTTAACGATGATGTTAAATATAATATTGATGTTAGTAAGTTTTCTTATCGGCATCTTATAAAATATATATACTTTATTAGAGTAATATTAAATTGTAAAATTTTAAATTTAATTTGATGTGGAGAAATTAATATGGATATGATGAGTGTATTGTGGCAAGTTGGTATTTTTGCGTCAGTCATTGTTTTTGGAGTAAAAATTGGACTCGCATCTGGTTTGGCTAATTTGCCTAAGAAATTATTTGCTGTAATCTGTATAGCATACGGTGGAGGGGTTGTTGTAATTTCAGCTATTGCTTCTCTGTTTGCTGATCAGCTGATTCAGGCTATCTACAGCTATAATACTATATTTTACATTATTATGGCTTCAATTATGATTATAGCAGGTTTATTTACAATAAGAGAATGGAAAATACATGATAAAAATACATCTACTGCGACTTCTCTAGCCATTATTGCTCCTTGTCCATGTTGTTTTGGTTCAATTATTGCAAGTGTTTTGATTGTTGCACCGACAATAGGTGTCAGTTCACTTAATTTAAGTTGGTATGCAGCAGCAGCTTTAGTTGGAGTGATGGTTGTAACTTATATTGCTTCAAATACAATTGTAGGCTACATTTCAAAGCCTTATCCAGTTGTTTTAGGCAATTTTATGCTTTTGTTAGGAGCATACTTCCTTCTTTCAGCTATTGTGATTCCAAACATTGCAGGAGCATTATCAAAAACCACAACTCCTGTAACTCTTGGTTCTCCTCAGGACATTCTGATGATTATTTTGGCTTTTGCTATTCTAATCGCAGGAGGTTTTGTATTAAATAGAAGGGGACGAACCATTCTTGAATAAATTTTTTGGTGAAAAAATATGGCTTTAAATATTCCTGGTGGAGAATTTTTAACTGGTTCACTTGATGTTATTTCACAGAGTCTGACAATTCCAGTTCTTGTGATTTTACTTGTTATTGTAATTATAACAATTATTACCTTGGGTGGAGCCATTGCGGAGTATACATCAAGGCGTAAAGTTCCAGTTGGTACAATCAGAGATTTAATTTATGAAATTAACGCAGCTGAGTCTCAAGAAGCTTTAAAAAATGTAATTTCTTCTGCTGATATTCCTAAAGCTCAAAAAAAGGTTTTAGATGAAATTGCATCTTCCGAATCTTTGGGAAAAGATTCAAGAGAGGCTTTGGCTCGTAAACTCTTTGAATATGAAGAAGAAAAAACTATATCAACATTACAAAAGACCGATATTATTACCCGTATCGGACCTACTTTAGGGTTAATG
The DNA here is from genome assembly GCF_902764455.1 of uncultured Methanobrevibacter sp. NCBI lineage: Archaea > Methanobacteriati > Methanobacteriota > Methanobacteria > Methanobacteriales > Methanobacteriaceae > Methanobrevibacter > uncultured Methanobrevibacter sp. The sequence goes on along the minus strand of NZ_CACWVY010000014.1, from coordinate 2,137 downwards.
GGTACATTAATTCCGATGGGTCCGGGTCTTGCAGCATTAGGTGCAGGAGACATCAACACTCTTGCAAGCTCCCTTACTGTAGCGTTCAACACAACCATTGTTGGTATCGGGTCCGGTGCATTATGTTATGTTATCGGTAAAATCAGATCCGGCTGGTATGACAAATATCTCTCAGATTTGGATGCTTTGATTGATGCTGTTTTAGATAGAATGAGCTAGTGATTTTATGGTAAGAAAACAAAGTAGACGCAGGTCTAAAAGAGTCGAAGAAGACCCAATGGCAGGTACATCAAACCTTGTAGATGCGATGCTTGTTATTGCTGTTGGCTTTTTAGTTTTTGTTATCATAAGCTGGAACATGCAGGCAATGATAGATCCGGAACATAATGTTCAGGAGCAGATGCAGCAGAAGACAATGACTGAAGTCGATCAGGGTCATCAGTTAAACGAAACTCCTGATACTTCAAACAGCTCAGGTCAAGGTTATACCGAGATGGGTAAGGTCTATAAAGACCCTGCGACGGGTAAGCTGATTATGGTGGAAGGTTAATCCTTTCACAAAAAACTTTTTTTTACTACTTTTTTTAAATTTTTCTAAATCCTTATATGTATTGAAAATCAATATTATTATTGAAGGTGATTTTAATGGGTGATGATAGTTTTTATCGTGCATTGGTTTTTAATTTTTTATCCTCATTAATTATTGCTGTACTTGTATCATATATATTTATAGCAATTGACCTAAAAGGCGGAGTATATCTTGGTATTTTATTCGGTCTCTATTTTTTACTTGTTTATGCTCTAAATAATCTGGTGGATGCAAGAAAAATTCCAAACAACTATGTCCGGTTCATTATTGCAGTTGTATATATCATACTATTTGACGTGGCTTATGTGTTCTTAATTCCATTAATATTCGGACCTAATGCATTTCCGCCAACAGAATCTTTGGCCTTGAACTTAGGTGGTGTGAATTATGAGATACTGCTGTCCAAGGAATTTTATCTTGTACTTTTCGCTGCATTAATGCTGATATTCAACTTTATTATTTACAGAAGAACAAAAAAGTATTGGGAAGAATAATTCCCTTAGTTAATTTTATAAATAAGTTTCATTAAACTAATACTTACGAATTTTAAATGGTGTTTAGTAATATGGAATTCTGTCCTAATTGTGGTAAGATGTTAATGCCGAATAATGGTATGATTAAATGTAGATGCGGTTATGAAAAGTCTCTTGAAAAAGATGACATTGAAGAACAGTATACAATGGAAGGCGAAAAGAACCCTGAATTGAAAGTCATTGTAACTGACAATAAAAACGTGGCACTGCCAACCACAAAGATAACCTGCTATAAATGTGGTGGAACAAAAGGCTACTGGTGGACAGTACAGACAAGATCTGCTGATGAGGCACCAACCAATTTTATAAGATGCGCCAAATGCGGAAACACCTGGAGAAGTTCTAACTAGAAATGGGCTTTCCCAATTGATTATTTTAGTATCTTTGCTGCAATTGATAATTTTGAACTAAATTCATCATTAATTTTTTAATCAACACACTTTTAATTAAAGCAATTGATTTAGTTGACTTATATATATTTTGCAACAATTTTATATCAGTTCAAATTCATTTTTCAACAAAAAATAGTAGGCATATTAATATCAGTTTATAGTCTTAAATCATATTTTCTATTTTAATTGGTGATTTTGCTAATTTTCATATTTGTTATTATTTACTCGATTTTTTTTTAATTTAATTCTTCAACCTATAAAGTTTATATGTGATGTTTTTTTCACTATAATTTCCCCAATTGGCTTCAACAAGCTTTAAATTATAAATTAACCAATATAGATGAAGTTAAAAAGCCTTCAAAAATTGTAGGGGGTAGATAAATATGATGTTAAATATATTTAAAGGATATTTATTTGCTAATTGTAACAGTTTTTCCATACGCTGTTATGGTGTTCCCTCATTTCATCTCTCGGAGGGTGAAAATGGTGGAGTTAATTATCTTCAGGACTATTACATATAGTTTTATAGTCTATTACTTAATGTTTGTACCATTTTTGTAATTTGTTCTTGGGCTGTTATGTTTTTTTTCAACATAAGGTTTACCAAGCTATCTCCCATTGAC